>JAKSQF010000056.1 GCA_024404235.1 Clostridia bacterium
ACCGATAGCCAAAAGCTTCATTTCAGTTCTCCTTTTAAGATGTATTTGCTATGATCTGCGCACAGACCATCTCGGCCGCCTGCGGCAGGATTTTCCATTCGGCAAGCCGCATCACCCGTTTTTGCAGGGTTTTGGGGGGGTGGCCGTCTGTTGCGGCAACGGCCTGTTGCAGGATGAGTTCGCCGCCGTCCGGAATTTCGTTGACGAACTGCACGGTGGCACCCGTCACTTTAACTCCTTTTTCAAGGGCGGCTTCGTGTACGTGCAGGCCGTAAAAACCCGCTCCGCAGAAGGAGGGAATCAACGACGGATGTACGTTGATAATTCTTTTTTCAAAGTGTGCGGTAAACCGCTCGCTTAAAATAGACATAAAACCCGCTAAAACAATAAGGTCGATTTCAGCGTTCTCCAATTCGGAAATCAGCGCCGTTTCAAAGGCAGTCTGATCGCCGCCGAACTGCTTTTTAGTAACGACCTTTGCGGCAATACCGGCCTTTTCGGCACGCTTCAGCGCATAGGCAGAAGCATTATTTGAAAGCACCAAACGGATGGCACCGCTTTTGATGATGCCTTTATTCTGCGCATTGATCAGCGCCTGCAGATTGGTGCCGCCGCCCGATACCAGCACGGCAATGTTGGCTGTTTTACCCATGATTTTCTTCCGCCTTTCCGATTTTTGAAATAACCGGCAATAACATACCGCCAACCGAGTTTCCGGCAACGATAAGGGTCAGATACAGCACCGACTTTGCCGAAAAAATACCGGCCGCCGAAAAGTAGAACATATCGGCAATGGAATGTTCAAAACCGCTCAAAATAAAAACGGGAATGCAGAACAGAATACCGACAATATTCTCCTTTTCCGAAAATATGCTGACGGCAAGGTACATCAAAATACCGCAGAATACGGCACGAATAAACGCAGACCCCATCGGTTGCGCCAACTTTTTCGTGCAGATCTCTGCCGCATTTTCAAGCTTTAACGCATAGCGAATCAGCAATCCGCCGCAAGCGGTGGCAAGGATGTTTCCGAGTAATCCGAACAGCAACACCGAAAAATCTTCCTTGCTGTGGTGCTCGGGAATCATCCCGATTTTGCCGGTAAAAAGGGAATACTTTTTCAGGCAGATGCAAAGCAGAGCGACCGAAAACAGCACGGCACCGATATAACGGTTGTCACAGCTTAAGAAGACCGTTCCGCCGATCGTGATCAAAATACCTGCCGAAAAACCCGAAAGTGTTTTTCTTAACATATCGTGATCTTTTCGTCGGAAGCGATGATCTCACCGATGATGTAAGCGTCTTCGCCGGCATCCTTTAATACCTGCAACGCAGTTTCGGCTTCACACTTCGGAACGACAATGCTCATACCGACACCCATATTGTAGGTGTTGAACATATCACGCTCGGTAATATTGCCGCACTTGGCAATGTAATCGAAAATCGGCAGAATGCGAATGGCACTGCGGTCGATTTTTGCACCCAGTCCGTCCGGAATACTGCGCGGAATATTCTCGTAGAAGCCGCCGCCGGTAATGTGGGAAATACCCTTAACGGTTACCTTTTCAAGCAGGGCAAGAACAGGCTTTACGTAGATTTTGGGCGGGGTCAAAAGGGTTTCACCCAAAGAACGGCCGCCTAATTCGGCAATCGGCGTTTTCAGGTCGCAGTTTTCAACGTCGAAAACCTTGCGCACCAGCGAATAACCGTTGGAATGAACACCGCTTGACGGCAGGGCGATGACAACGTCACCGGCAGCCATTTTCTTGTTGTCGATGATTTTATCCTTGTCGACAACGCCGGTGCAGTAGCCTGCCAAATCGTATTCATCAACGGGGTAGAAGCCCGGCATTTCGGCCGTTTCACCGCCGATGAGTGCCGCACCCGACTGCACACAGCCTTCGCAAACACCCTTAACGATATCGGCAATGCGTTCGGGTACGTTTTTGCCGCAGGCGATATAATCCAAGAAGAACAACGGTTTTGCGCCGCAACAGATAATATCGTTGACGCACATGGCAACGCAGTCAATACCGACGGTATCGTGCTTGTCCATCAAAAACGCCATTTTCAGCTTCGTGCCGACACCGTCCGTGCCGGAAACCAATACCGGCTTATTGATGCCGGTCAAATCCAATTCAAACAGACCGCCGAAGCCGCCCACGTCCGAGCAAACGCCCGAGGTGACGGTTTTTGCGATATGCTGCTTCATCAGTTCTACCGCTTTGTAGCCTGCGGTAATATCAACGCCGGCTGCGGCGTAAGCTTCAGATTTGGAATTTGTATTCATATTACTTTCTCCTGTATTTTTCAGATTCGGAAATTTTACCTTCAAAGCGCGACTTGCGGGTTTCGGTCGGAATTTCGGTGGGGTAGGCCCCGTCAAAACAGGCCGTACAGAAGCCCTTGTTGTCCGAAAGGCAGGCAATCTTTTTCACGTTGTCAACACTTAAGTAACCCAACGAATCTGCACCGATGATCTTGCAGATCTCGTCGATGGAGTGGTGGCAGGCAATTAAGTTATCGCGCGAGTCGATATCCGTTCCGTAGTAACACGGGTTCATAAACGGCGGGGAAGAAATACGCATGTGGATTTCCTTCGCACCGGCGTCACGCAAAAGTTTAACGATGCGGGCGCAGGTCGTACCGCGAACGATGGAGTCGTCAATCAACACAACACGCTTCCCGTCGACAACGTTTTTGACCGGATTTAATTTGATATTGACCTTATCCACACGGTTTTCCTGTCCCGGTGCGATAAAGGTACGTGCAACGTACTTGTTTTTAATGAAACCGATTTCATACGGAATACCCGACTGCTTGGAATAACCGACGGCGGCATCCAATCCCGAATCGGGTACGCCCACAACGATGTCGGCATGAACCGGATGCTCTAATGCCAAAAAGGCACCGGCTCTGGAACGGGCCTCGTGTACGTTGAAGCCGTCGATTACAGAATCCGGACGGGCACAGTAAACATACTCAAATACGCAAATCTTATGGTCGGCCTTGTCGCAATGGTCGCGCATACTCCTGACGCCGTTGGCATCAAAAACAACGATTTCACCGGCATCTAAATCACGCACAAATTCCGCACCTACGGTATCCAAAGCACAGCTTTCGGATGCTACAACGTAACTGCCGTCCGGCAATTTGCCGTAGCACAACGGACGGAAGCCGTTTTCGTCACGCACGGCGATCATTTTAGAAGGGGACATAATTACCAGTGAATAAGCCCCTTTAATGCGGCTCATCGCGCGGTTGACCGCCTCTTCAATGGTCGGTGCATTCAATCTTTCCTCGGTGATGATATAGGAAATGACCTCGGTATCGGAGGTGGTATGGAAAACCGAGCCCTTCAATTCCAAAGCCGAACGCAACTCGAAGGAATTGGTAATGTTGCCGTTGTGTGCTAAAGCCATACGGCCCTTGATATGATTGACGACGATCGGTTGTGCGTTGTCACGGTCGGTGGCACCCGTGGTACCGTAACGTACGTGACCCACTGCCATATTACCGTTGCCTAAGGAGGCAAGCACCTGCGGGGTGAATACGTCGTTGACAATGCCGATATTCTTATAAGCGTTAAACACGCCATCGTCATTTACAACGATACCGCAGGATTCCTGACCGCGATGCTGTAAAGCAAATAAGCCGTAATAGGTATATTTGGCAACGTCGCAGGTTTCGGGACAAAATATACCGAATACGCCGCATTCTTCTCTTAAGTTGGACATATCTTCTCCTTATTCGCCAAAGACACGACGCATCATTTCCTGATAAGCGTCCTCAACACCGCCCATATCACGGCGGAAACGGTCTTTGTCAAGCTTTTCGTTGGTGTCGGCATCCCAGAAACGGCAGGTATCGGGCGAAATTTCATCAGCCAAAACGATGGTGCCGTCCGTAAGACGACCGAATTCCAACTTGAAATCAACCAACTTTACGTTCAGATTCAGGAAATATTCCTTCAACACTTCGTTGACCTTGAAGGCCATGGTTTTAATGGTGTTGATTTCTTCTTCGGTAGCAAGACCCAAAGCCAATGCGTGATAGGAGTTGATCAGCGGATCGTGCAGGTCATCGTTCTTGTAAGAAAATTCAATGGTGGGCTTTTCGAAAACGATGCCCTCTTCAACGCCGTAGCGCTTTGCAAAGGAACCGGCGGAAATGTTGCGGATAATGACCTCAAGCGGTACGATGGAAACCTTTTTAACGACCGTTTCATTATCGTTCAGTTCTTCAACGAAGTGGGTTTTTACGCCCTGCTTTTCAAGGAGCTGCATCAAATAGTTGCTCATGCGGTTGTTGATGGATCCCTTGCCGGCGATCGTGCCTTTTTTCAGTCCGTCCAATGCGGTGGCATCGTCCTTGTAGGAAACGATGACCTTTTCGGCATCTTCGGTTGCAAAGACCTTTTTGGCCTTGCCTTCGTACAACTGATTCATTTTGTTCATAATATTACCTCCGGTTTTTTTATTGAAACTGCTTGTTTATTTTTTCGTCTTTTTCCAGAACAACGGCGGCATCGTGTGCACGGCGTTCGGCTAATTTTTGTGCCAGTTCTTCGTCTTCTACGGCAAAAATCTGGGCACAAAGCAAAGCGGCATTGACTCCACCGTTAATGGCAACTGTTGCAACCGGAATTCCGGAAGGCATTTGTACAGTTGACAGCAGTGCATCAATGCCGTCTAGGGTATTCGATTTACAGGGGATACCGATTACGGGCAGGGTCGTATTGGCTGCAATAACCCCCGCAAGGTGAGCCGCCATTCCCGCGGCCGCAATAATTGCACCAAACCCGTTGTCGCGTGCACTTGAAGCAAACTGATGTGCCTCATTCGGTGTGCGGTGTGCCGAAAACACGTGCACCTCGACCGGGATATTCAGACTTTTTAGCGTGTCGATGGCTTTTTGAACAATCGGCAGATCGCTGTCGCTTCCCATTACAATTCCGACTTTTTTCAATTTAATACCTCCCTTGAAAATGCAAAAGGGCGCACTTAAACACGAATGTTCAAGTGCGCCCAGACGGTCGGCTGATTCGGTAAAACCGAACGATGTTCCTTGCTCCGTTGTGGTGCTCCACTGATCCGTCAGTCACAAAGAACATTTTAATGTAAAACGGATTTTTAAATCCATATTCAGTATATCAAAGTGCATAGCATAAGTCAAGTGCAAATTTGTCTATAATTTCAATTTTTGACGCCTTGAAAAATAGTAAAAAACACATCAAAAAAATGGCTTTTTCGGTTGACATACATAAGGGTGCGTGATATAATCGAATCGTTAATAAACAAGGGAAAAACTTTGCAAAAAGGTGATAATTATGAAAAAAATGAAAGCAGTTTTAATCGGATTCGGCGGACGCGGTCAGGACTATTCCAACTACGTGTTTGCCCACTCGAATGAGTATGAAATTGCCGCTGTTGCGGAACCGCGTGATTTTTTGCGCAAATTGGCTGTTGAAAAGTACGGTTGCCCTCAGGAAAACGTCTATGAGGATTGGCCCGAACTGTTGGCACAGGGTGTTATCGGCGACGTGCTTTACATTTGCACGCAGGATAACGAACACGTGCAGCCTGCCATCGAAGCCATGAAGGTCGGTTATAAATTCATTATGGTTGAAAAGCCGATTGATAAGGATATCGAAAAGTGCGACGAGCTGGTGCGTGCCGCCAACGAATACGGCGCAACCGTTCAGGTTTGCCACTCTCTTCGTTATTCCCGTTTCTATCGCAAATTGAAGGAATTGCTGGACGGCGGTGCCGTGGGTGATATCACCTGCATTAACCACATTGAAGCCGTCGGTGTTTTCCATATGGCACACAGCTTTGTCCGTGGTGACTGGGGCCGTGACGACAGCAGTCCGATGATCTTGGCCAAGTGCTGCCACGACCTTGACCTGTTGCTGTGGCTTGTCGGCAAGCATTGTAAATCTCTTTCGTCGTTTGGTTCGCTCAAGAACTTTGTACCGGAAAACAAACCGGCCGGCGCTCCCGACCGCTGTATTGACGGTTGCCCTGTAGGGGATACTTGCCCGTTCAGCGCAATGAAGTATTTTGAACCCAATAACGTTTTCACCCGCTTGGCGGTCGATAAGGAAGGCTTCGACAATATTGATGAAGCGATGCGTGTCGGTCGTTACGGCCGTTGCGTTTACAGCTGTGACAATAACGTGGTAGACCATCAAACGGTCAATATCAACTTTGAAGACGACATTACCGCAACGCTTACCATGTGCGGCCTTTCCAATAGAGATCGTGAAACGCATATTATGGGCTCTATGGGTGAAATTCGTGCCTACTTCGGCAAGAGCATCATTGAAGTATACGATTATCGTACCAACAGCCTTGACAACAACGTTACAACCTATGAAATTGCGCACGAAGCAAGCGGACACGGCGGTGCAGATGAATTGCTGGTTGCCGATTTCCTGCGTGTTGCCCGCGGTGAAAAGGAACCCGATACCGCAGTGGAAATATCGGTTGAAAGCCATAAAATGGCCATTGCAGCCGAGGAATCCCGTAAAAACGGCGGAAAGGTAATGGAAATCTAATCAAATTGAATGGGATTTGATATTATGAAGAAAAAAGTGATTATCATCGGCTCCAGCGTTTGCTATGGCGACGGTACGCCAAATCACGGATGGAGCAGGCTTTTGCAGGAACGCTTGGAAACAAAGGGTTATGAAGTTTCGAATTGCTCCGTTCCCGGTAACCGTGCGGCGGATATTTTGATGCGTCTGCAACGGGATGTTATCGACCAAAAGCCGGATTATTGCATTGTGGGACTGGGTTTGCCGAATGACGGTTTTGCCTTGGCGGTGACGCCTGAAGAACAGCTGGAAACTCGCACGGTTTTCGAATACAACGTGAAATATATCGTGCGGATGCTTCACGAAAAAGGCATTCGCGTTATTTTGGGCGGTCTTTATCCGAATAATAATTACACGCCGGAGCATGCAGTAGGCTTAGAGCAGACCGAAGCAAATATGAAAACGTGGGGCGTTCCCGTGCTTTCTTGGCTTGACGCTCTTTCGGACGGACACGGTCATTATAAGGATGGACTCACTTATGACGGCGCCCATCCCACAAAGGAAGGCCACCGCTTAATGTACGAATGCATTCCCGAAAATATTATCGAGCTTTGTGATCAGGGTAAAGTGATAGCCTGAGGAGAGGATTATATGAAGAAAAAAGTTATTTTCATCGGCTCCAGCGTTTGTTACGGCGGCGGAACCCCCGATCATCACGGTTGGAGCGCTATGCTGGCCGAGCGCTTGGAACAACAGGGTTGTGAAACTTCGAACTGCGCCATCAGCGGGCAAAACAGCGCTCAAATCTTGTTGCGTCTGCAACGGGACGTTATTGATCATAAGCCGGATTATTGCTTTGTCGGACTCGGTCTTGCCAATGAAGGCTTTGCCTTTGCCGATACCGCCGAGGAACGGGCGATTGTTCGCGGCCTTTTCGAGCGCAACTTAAAGGAAATTGTAAAAGCTTTGCAGGAAAACGGCATTAAGCCTATTATCGGCGGGGTTTATCCCAATAACCGTTATACCGAAATCCATTACGAAGGCTTGAAAAACACCGAGCAGGTGTTGAAAAGCTGGGGCGTACCGGTGCTTTCTTGGCTGGATGCGCTTTCGGATGCGCAGGGTCATTTCAAAGAGGGTCTTTTCAATGATGACGGTCATCCCAATGCCGACGGTTATCGCGTAATGTACGAATGTATCCCGCAGAACATTCTTGAACAGGCCGATACTGAAAATAAGTAACTGAAAATCCCCTTGATTTTTCAATCAAGGGGATTTTTGCACTTAAAACCTAAAATCAAAAATATGAAAGCCGTCGTCACGCCATTCAACTGCACGGCGTTTTTCACCGAAACCCAATTTTACGGTGTTTTCATAAGCCTTTATACAGCCCCATATCCCGCCAAGCAGACAACAGCATATAATCAGCGTGATCGTCACGGCACGGAAAAAGGCGCGAATCGGTGAAACGTTCATTTATTGTGCCCCATTCAGCACCGAAACCAGCGCATTGGCCGCAAGCTCGGCTGAATAGGAAACCTCCTCTATAGAATTGACCTCGGTGCCGACCTCCAAAAGAAGCGAACCGGTGGTCAGATTTTCGTTATACAATCGGGACATCAGACTGATGGATCGCGCTAGTCCCGGATACATACTTTCCATTTTCTGCTGGAAGCGAACGGCTAATTTTAAATTTTCCTGCCATTTCGGGAAAGCGGTAATGCCGCCGCTTTGACTGCCCATTACCAGCATCACCTGTGCCGCATTTTTGCCGCCGATCTTTGCAATCGGTTTGATGCGGTTGTTTCCGTCACCGGCAATGGCGTCCCGATGCAGGTCGATAACGATTTTAATGGACGGATACTTTTTCAAATTCTTTTTTATGGTCTCGGCGGCACGGTCGTAACTGCCGTTGTAGGCAGGGTAGTCGTGTACCGTGGTGTCGTGTACTGTTTTAATGCCGGCGGCATTCAGCTTGTCGGTCATAATGTTGCCGAGTGCCACCACGTTGGCCTTTTCGTTCAGCGTGCGCACCTCGTCTTTGTCGGTGTAATAATCTCTTGTTTCGGGTAAGAACGATTCGGTGGTGTGGGTGTGGATAATAAGCACCTGCGGCTGATCGTTCTTTTTGATTTTATAGGGTAAATCGGCGGTCACAAGGCTTTTTAAATCTACTTTTAGCCCACTGCTGTTCTTCAAATAAATCCCGTTGTAGGAGGTATTGGCGGTATAGGGTGAGTAAAACTTGCCGATTACTTTACCTTTCACTTTCCCTTTTGCGGCAGCGGCAACGCTTTCCGTGTTGTTTGTGCTTTCGCTTTTTTGTGCGACAGCTTCGGCCGTTTTTTGCGGCGCTTTGGTCGTGTCACTTTTGGAAACCGTTTGCGGTTTTTCGGGTGTCGTCACTGCGGTCGGCAGGGGATTTTCCGCATCTTCACCAAAGCAATAACGGTATCCGCTGTATAAAAACATTGCCACACAAAGCAGGCAAATCGCCGCCAGCCGTATTTCACCCGAACGGTTCTTCAAAAGACATTCCTCCCGCCGAAAACTATTCCATTTTATGCGCGGCGGAGGTGTTTTATACAAGTTGAAGCAATGTTTTCTCGTCTAAATCCGGTTGCAAAAACAGGTTCAGCGCCCGTGCAATGATTTCGGCCGAGCGCAGAACGGCGGCATCAATATTCTGCGGCGTGATCATCATGTTGCGTAACGCCTCCGGTACGGGATTTTCGGTCAGATCGCTTACCAAAGTGGCAACGTCCACCACGGTCGGCACACCGATGGCAACGACCGGCACGCCTAAGGTGGATCTGCTGAATTCCTTGCGGGCATTCTGTACACCGGAACCGGGGCAGATACCGGTATCACAAAGCTGTATGGTGCGGCAAAGTCGCTCGGGGTGACGGGCGGCCAAAGCGTCTATAACGATTACCGCATCAGGTCGAATACGGGCTACCGTACCGCGTACCGTTTCTACCGCTTCAATGCCCGTTTTTCCGAGAACACCCGGTGTTAACACCGCTACCGAACGCAACTTCATCGGATAAAGTTTTTTGATAAGCACAGCGTCAATGTGCCGCGTCGCCAGTATCCGATCGGCTACCAGCGGACCGACTGCATCGGGTGTGATACTGCGGTTGCCAAGGCCGACAATCAGCACGTTTTTAAAACTTTCGGGCATCAATTCGGTCAAGGCCCGCACGATGGCTTCGGTCGGCTCCTTTCCGCTCGGCAGGATCTCGGTGGGGAATTGTATTGTATAATAGGTACCGATCGGCCGCTTTAAAATGGCCGCCGCACCTTGCGTTGTTATCTTTACCCGTTCACAAAATACGTCACCGTATTGGGCTTTGTGTACTGCGGCTCCGTCCACGGCTTCGGCGTGGCGCTCTTGTTCTTCGGCAATCAAATCGGTTCTGGCTATCATCTTTTTCACCCGTAACAGTATGCGGTAATACCGTTGGATTTATGTGCCTTTTTGTGGCGGAAATCATTGACAATGCCAAAACTCTTTACTATAATAAAGGCAGAAAGGCAGGGACTATTATGAATGAAAATTTGTATCAGTTTATTTTAAATAAGGAACATCATCAGTACCGCCACACCGTGGATTGGGATTTAGCGGGTGAGTACGCAGAAAAAGAAATGCCGGCCGCGGAACGTATGGCTGACCGATTTGAGCGAATGACCAAGGCTGAAACACCGGTCATTCTGCCGGATGAACAGATCGTCTTTT
>JAKSQF010000057.1 GCA_024404235.1 Clostridia bacterium
GTCAATTTGTTTTTCAGTCCTTTTAACGGATTGATGTGTTTGTATGTTTATTTGTGAATTTGCGCTTGGCAAAAGAGTGTAATCCTCGTTATTTGTCAGCATTTCATATTTTGGAAAGAGGTAGAAATAAATATGAAAAGAGCTATCAGTATCATTTGCGCCATACTGTGTATGTGTTCGGTTTTTGCCGGAATATCCGTGTCGGCGGAACCGTCTTTGCCAAGAAGCTACACGTTTTCTGTGGGGCAGAGTTTGTCGGACGAGCCGATTTCATTTTCGGTTAAAGTACCGGTTTCCGGCAAATATTCGTTAGCTTTTACATATCACAGCAACGGCGACAGTATTTCGGCAAATGCCTGCTCGATCGCCTTAAACGGCGGGGAAGCAACCGAAGTTCAACTGCCAAGATTTTGGACTACAAACGAGGACTATCGAATCGACGGGCAGGGAAATCAGTTCGCACCGGAGCAGATCCTTTGTCAAGATGATTTTACTTATACTGTGATGAATACACAGAATTATGCGTTGACTCAGCGTTGGTTTTCTTTAAAGGCCGGCTCGAATGAAATCGTGCTGACACCGATTGATTGCGATGTTGAACTCGCAACCGTTACGGTAACTGCTTACAGCGCAATGGCCGGTTACATCAATACCACCGATTTAAACTCTAAAAATGCTTATCGCGGAAAGCCAATCACCGTTCAAGGTGAAAAAGCTTTTTTGAAAAGTGATTATCGCTTAATGGCGGCTTCTGACAGCAGCAGTTCCAATATCACCCCGTCCGATCCGGTCAAGGCAAAAATCAATTATATCGGCGGTTCAACATGGAAGAAAATCGGGGATACCCTTTATTGGAAATTTAATACCAAAAAGGCCGGATACTACGCCATTTCATTTTCTTATCGTCAAAATTACGTTGTAAACGGTGATACCTACCGTATGTTGCAGGTCAACGGCCGTGTACCGTTTGGCGAGGCGACCACCGTTGCTTTCCCGTATACGACCGCATGGAAGCAAACCACCTTTGCCGATAATGCCGGTGTTCCGTATGCCATTCGGTTGGACGAGGGCGAAAACGTTATTTCACTTTCGGCTACGACCGGCAAATATACGAAGATCTGCCAAGAAATGGATCAGGTCATTGACGGATTAGGTAAGCTGTATATGGATATTACGATGGTTACCGGTGATACGGTTGATATCTACCGTGACTATCAGCTCTTTAATCAGATTCCCGAATTTAACGACCGTTTGAAGAAGTTTTACCGACAGCTCGGCATCATTGATAAGCAGTTGCTTTCTATTTCCGGTGGCAGCGCCAACAGTTATTCTTCCTCCGTGAAGAATATGATGGAGGTTGTGCGCCTGATGTATGATAATCCCTATTCGGCGCACCGCTATAAGAATACGTACTTTTCTGATTATTCTGCCTTGTCGGCCTGCTTGAATGATATGCAGGATATGCCGCTGGATATTGATTCCGTTACCTTGTCCAGTCCGGACGAGCGCTTGGAAAAGACTGCCGGTGAGTCCACTTCCGATTTTTTCAAGGGCTTGGGTTACGGATTCCTGCGCTTTATGGCTTCTTATACGGAGGATTATAACAATATTTCCGGTTCCGATACTGCCAAAAACATTACCGTTTGGGTAAACTGGGGTCGTGATCAGGCGCAGGTCTTAAACCGACTGATCCAGTCAACGTTTACGAATGAAACGGGCATCGGCGTCAGTGTTAAGATTTCCAATGCAACCATCGTTCAAGGTGTTTTATCCGGCAATGGGCCCGATGTTATTCTGCAACAGGCACGAACCGAGCCGGTCAACCTCGCAATGCGCGGTGTTTTGTATGACTTAAGTAAGTTTGGCGACTGCGAAGAAGTGCTTGGCAGATTCCAATCCGGTGCTGACGTTCCGTACCGCTATCGTGACGGTCTTTACGCACTGCCGGATACACAGTCCTATATGGTGCTTTATTACCGTACCGATTATTTCGAGCAGATGGGCATCGAAAAGGCACCGGAAACGTGGGAGGAATTCCGTACGGTTTCCAGAATTCTTGCGCGCAACAACTTGAAAACGTGGTTACCGTATACCCAAATTACCGATATGTCCTTGGTCAATACCGGTGTCGGAAACCTTAATATCTTCCCGACAATGCTGTTGCAGAACGGAATGTCGCTCTACAACGAGGATCAGACGGCAACCTCGCTGACCGATCCGAAGGTCATTTCACTCTTTACCGAATGGACCGAGTACTACACAAAGATGAAACTGCCGTACCAGTTGGATTTCTACAACCGTTTCCGAATCGGCTCTTGCCCGATGGGTATTTCGACCTATGCGTTGTATAACACCCTGAAGGATACGGCGAAAGAAATCGACGGAAAGTGGCAGATGGCACCGTTGCCGGGCGTTAGATCGGCGGACGGTTCAATCAACAATGCGTCGGCCGGCGCAGGAACGGGCTGTGCCATTTTTTTTTTTTCCTAAGCCAAGGAGGCCGCCTGGGAATTCTTGAAGTGGTGGACCTCCTCCGATACGCAGTTGGCGTATTCCAACAGCTTGGAAGCTATCTTAGGTCCGATCGGCCGAATTGCGGTCGCCAACGTTGATGCCTTTGAGCGTATGTCGTGGGATCCTTCCATGAAACAGACCATGTTGGATGCGTGGGCAACTACGCAGGAAGTTCCGGAAATTCCGGGCAGTTATTATGTTTCCCGTTCAATCGACTTTGCCTTCTGGAATACGGCAAATGAAAACGAAAACCCCAAAGATCAGTTAGTGACTTGGGGCGAAGAGTCCGATGCGGAGATTAAGAGAAAGTTGGAACAGTATGCGAACGAATAATAAAATTAATACTGCAAAGCTCCGTATGACTTCAGCACGGAATATGGGGGAGAAGATGGCCTATCTCGGTCTGTTAGCGCCCTTTATGGTTTTCTTTATTATCTTCACCATCGTTCCGGTGCTGTCATCGGTCGTACTCAGTCTGTTTAATTACGATATGGTCTCCACGCCGGTGTGGGCAGGTCTTTCAAACTACCTGCGTATGTTTACGGGGGATAAGGTTTTTCCGATCGTCTTGAAAAACACCCTGATCATGGCAATTATCACCGGCCCGGTCGGGTTCATTTTGTCCTTTGTTTTGGCTTGGTGTATTAGCGAATTCAATGCCTATTTGCGAACGTTTTTGGCGTTTTTGTTCTATGCGCCGGCCTTGATCGGTAATGCTTTTTATGTTTGGCAGATCGCCTTCAGCGGCGACGGTAACGGTTATGCCAACAGCCTGTTGATGAATCTTGGCTTAATCAACGACCCGATCGTTTGGTTCAAAGATGCCAATTATAATATGACCATTATTTTGATCGTTCAGTTGTGGTTAAGCATGGGTGTTGCGTTCTTGGCAAACGTTGCCGGTATTCAAAACGTCAGCCCCGATCTTTATGAAGCCGGCTCGATTGACGGTATTCGTAACCGTTGGCAGGAATTGTGGTATATCACTCTGCCGTCTATGAAGAGCATTTTGCTGTTTGGTGCGGTTATGCAGATTCAGGCGTCTTTCTCCATCGGCAGCGTGGTTACGGCTTTGGCCGGTTACCCGACGGTCAACCATTCGGTCGACACCATCGTAACCTACCTGACCGACGTCGGTACTTTACGTTATGAGTTTGGTTATGCGGCGGCAATTTCCGTGTTGTTGTTTGCAATGATGGCTTTCTTCAGAGTTGTTATCGGCAACCTGCTGAACCTGTTTGGAAAGTGAGGGGTAAGCAGATGAAAGAACCGAAAATGAAGAAACAGCATTTAAAAGTCAGTAAGACAGCGCAGTATAAACGTTATACCCGTTCAAAAGCCGGAAACTTTTTCTTCTTCCTGTTTTTGACCTTGATGGGATTATTCTCGGTATTGCCGCTGATTTACTGTATTATGACCTCCTTCAAACCGTTGGAGGAACTGTTGATTTACCCACCGAAATTCTTTGTTCAGCGTCCGACGATTTTGAACTATACGGCGTTACCCAGCCTGCTGGCATCTTTGCGTGTGCCGCTTTCACGCTATGTGTTTAACAGCGTTTTCGTGGCATTTGCTGGAACGATTTTGCACATTTTTGCGGCATCGGCGGCTGCATTTGTTTTTTCAAAGTCAACGCTGAAGTTCAAAAACTTAATGTTTGCAATCGTACAGTTGGCATTGCTTTACAATGCTTACACGCTGGCAATTCCGCAGTACTTGATTTTCAGTAAAACCAATATTATTGATACCTATTGGGTTTACATTCTGCCGGCTATCCCGTCGGCTATGGGTTGCTTCCTAATGAAGCAGTACGTCGATTCCTCGGTGCCGGATGCCTTTTTGGAGGCCGCACGAATCGACGGTGCAGGGGTTTTCCGCATCTTCTTCCAGATCGTTATGCCGCTTGTAAAACCGGCTTGGCTGACCTTGTTCCTGTTCTCGTTCAGAGATATGTGGTCGATTATTCCCGGCGGTACGATTTTCAGCGAAGAATTAAAAACTTTGCCGCAGGTAATGTCTTCCTTGACGGCCGGTGGTATCGTCCGTTCCGGTAGTGCCATGGCGGCAACGGTTATTATGATGATTCCGCCGATTTTGGTATTCTGGTTTACCCAAAGCAACGTTATGGAGACAATGAGCAGCTCCGGTATTAAAGAATAAGGAAGTGAGAGAGATGAAAAAACGCATATTCCGTACGGTCGTTTTAATGCTGGCGTTTATGATGTCCCTCACAATGACGGTATCTGCTACCGGCACGCCTTCCTTTACGCGTTGGGAAACCAACGGTGAAGTTATTACTACCGCCTCACGCGATATGTACGTCGCAACTAAATCCGTAAATGCTTCTGCAATCGGGTTGGATGGGCGCCTTACCGGCCTAAACGATATTCAGTACTATAATGGGTATGTATACCTGCTTTGCAGTGAAGATTCTTGTATTGTGGTATTGAACGATCAACTGGAGTTTGAGCGTAAAATCACGATTGCCGCATTGGAAACGGAGGAGACGAGTCCGGTTGAGGAAACAGAAACGGAAGACAATTCCGATGAATATTTCGATCCCTTCTTAGAAGATGATGACGGTTCAATCGATAACACCTTGATGGATGCTGAGGGGATTTTTGTTACCGACGATTCCATTTTTATTATGGACACCGGTAATGAACGACTGTTGCAAATCGATATGCAGGGCAATATTCTGCAACAGATAACTGTACCGGACAACGATGTTATACCGGAAGATTTTCTTTTCCAGCCGATTTCTATGACAAAGGATTTCGACGGGAACTATTATGTTGTCAGCAAGGACTGTTACTACGGCGCTCTGCTGTATAACAGCGCATTTGAATTTCAAGGCTTTTACGGTGCAAATACCGTTCAGGCTACAGCTCTGGATACCTTGGCTTATTTATGGGATTTGATGACGAACACTGATGAAAAGCGTTCCAAACAAACACGAACTTTGCCGTACGCATTTAACGATATTACGATCAGCAATGACGGATATCTGTTTACCTGCAACGGTTGTAAATCGATGCATGATTTTACAAATGGTACGGGTCAAATTCAGCAATTAAGCCCCGGTGGTGTCAACGTTCTTTTAAAGCGCAAAAACAAAGGTAAATCCGAATCGGCAACCGGCTATATGTTCTTGGAGGATCACGTCGAAACGACTTGGAACGATCGCTTGGTGCAGGACTTCTGTTCGATTGCCATTAACCAAAACGGATTCATTTTTGCGTTAGACAGAACCTACGGCTTAGTCTATGTTTATGATATTGACTGTAACTTGGTTACGGCATTCGGTGGCGGCGCTTCAAAGGGCGACCGTTTGGGATTGTTTAAATCTCCGACGTCAATGACCTTGATGGGAGATAAGATTCTTGTCGCCGACGCAGAACTTTGCAGCGTTACCGAATTTGATATCACGCCGTATGGCGCCCTGCTTCAGCAGGCTCAAAAGCTTTATTTGGACGGCAACTATGCCGAAGCCGGTTCCTTGTGGGAAGACGTTTTGAAGATGGATTCGGCATCCGCCTTTGCTTACCGTGGTTTGGCACGTTCGTGCTATGCAACCGGTCGGTATAAGGAAGCAATGCGTTATGCCGAAAAGGTCTATGATTACGTTACCTACGATTCGGCCTATCAGCAGGTACGCAAGGAATTCCTCGAAAAGAATTTTGCCTGGATCTTTGCTGTGGCAATCGTTCTTGTTATTGCACTTTTCTATCTGTTTATTCGGATGAAAAAGCGGGAAACGTCGTCTATTAAAAACGAAAAACTGCGTGTTTTGCTTCATACCTCAATCCATCCGTTTGACAGTATGAAGGAATTGAAATACAAGCAAAAGGGCTCGCTTGTCGGTGCGGTTGTTTTATTGGTCCTGTATACGCTTACCACTATTATCCGCATGACCAAAACAAGCTTCCTTTTCCGTACAGCCGATGCATTCAATTATAATGCGTTCTTTACGCTTGCAAGTACGGCGGGTTTGGTTTTGCTGTTCGTCGTTTCAAACTGGCTTATTTCCACGTTGCTGTCTGGTAAAGGCAGATTCGGTGAAATTTTTATTGCAACGAACTATTGTCTGATGCCGATGATCGTGATCAATCTTTTGGTGACCGGTCTTTCTTATTTCCTGTCTTACGAAGACGAGGCTTTGATAACCGGCCTGATGACTGTTGCAGTTATCTTTACGCTGTTTTTAATTATCATTTCCAATATGACGGTTCATGATTATACCTTCGGTCAGTTCATTCTGACAACGGTAATCACGTTGTTCCTGATGATTTTGATCGTCTTCATCATCTTTATGATATGCGTTATGTTGCAACAATTCTGGAACTTCATTTATTCGCTTTACATGGAGGTGGCGTATCGATGAAAAAAATCATTAAGTTGATTTCGCTGATTTGCGCCGCCTTGCTGTGTGTAGGCTGTCTCGCCGCTTGCGGCAACGCCGGTAAGGTACGTCCTGCTTACAAAAAAGTTGCGGCTGTAAAATTGGATAATCAGGTCGTTGCGGAAAATGATCGATATATTTTGCGCTGGGATGGCGACTGGATGGCTTTGATTATGGAATCCAAGGCAACCGGACAGATTTGGTCTACCATTCCTTATGATTATTATCAGCAGCTTTTAAGCGCCGATCCTGCGTCGGTTGAGCCCGATTCGGATATCGTTTCGCCTATTACAATCGATGTTGTTGAGCCGGTTGGCTTTGCGTTGGACTGGGCGAAGGCTTTTCCGACCTGCATTCCTTGTGCCAACGAAAGCTATTCCGAGGATTATAAGGGCAGTGCGACTGCGAAAAAAATTGAAAACGGGGTAGAGGTCAATTTCTACTTCGATAATTACGAGATTTCCGTTCCCATTCAGTTTGTCTTGCGCTCGGATTCTTTGGCAATTTCCATTGATTCAACCAAAATTACCGAAGGCAGTAAGTATCAGTTGTTGGACGTATGTTTAACACCGTTTTTCTCTTCTGCCAATAACGGTACGGCTGATTCGTATCTCTTTGTTCCGTCCGGCAACGGTGCTTTAATGAATACCGATATTCGTGTTGACGGCAGACGGGAGTATATCGGTGAAATTTACGGCACCGATGCTTCTCGTGTGCTCGAAAATCGTTATTTTGAAGAGGAACAGATCAAAATGCCTGTTTTCGGTGCAAAGTCCGGTGCTACGCAGGCAACGCTTGCCATTGTAGAGGAGGGGGCTTCCTCGGTTGAAATCGTCGGTATTGCCGGTGATGATACGACCGATTACGCTCGTGTTTACGGAAAATGTTACGTGCGCGGCTATGATATTATCGCAGATGAGTACGGCTGGCAGTCGACGGTTTACACCCGTACGGCGGATTATATGACCGATCAAAATATCAAAATCGCATATTATCCGTTAGAGGGCGGGGACGCCGATTATACCGGTATGGCTGATTGCTATCGGAACTATATGGTTAAAAACGGAATGAAAAAGACCGAATTGGCTGATCAGGCCGCCTATGCGGTTTCGTTGCTGGGAAACGTTCAAACCAAAAAACTGGCCTATGGTGTTCCGTATTATTCTACCGATAGTATGACTACATTTGAGCAGGCTAAGAGCATCCTTTCCGAACTGAAAACCGAAACGGGTATCTATCCGGCAACGCAGTTGGTCGGTTACGGCAAAACCGGAATTGACATTGGCGCTGTCGGTGGTGGATTCGGCTTTGCTTCCTGCAGCGGTTCCAAAAAGGATTATCAGTCCATTATCTCTTTGGGACAAAAAAATAAATTCTTAGTTTCAACCGATTTTGAAATGCTTTTATTTGGCGAAAACGGATCGGGTCTGTCAACGATGACCGACGTGGCAAAGTCGGCTTCGCTTAGCAAGTCAAAACTGTATTATCCGGGCGTTGCCCTCCGTGAATACGATGAGGATGCCGGTGAGTTCTACCTTGTTGCGCGTGATAAGCTTGATGGCTTGATGGGTAAACTTAAAAAGAAGGCGGATAAACTCGGAGTTTCCGGTATCAGCGTCGCTTCTCTCGGCCATACCGCTTATGCCGATTATGCGCAGGAAAAGTACTTTGATAAGAAGAATATGCCCGAGGATGTTGCCGGTTATCTGCGTATGCTTGCCTCCCGTAAAAAAGCGGTTACGACAGATAATGCGAATGACTATGCCGTTGCTGTAAGCGATACACTCTTTAACGTAGACGTTACGCCGCAGTATATGAACAGCTTGGATTTGTATATTCCGTTCTATCAAATGGTCTTTAAAGGCTATGTGCCGATGTACAGCGCCGCATTAAACCTTGAAAGTAATTATGATTTTGCGAAAGCACAGGCGCTTAGTTGCGGTACGGGACTTGGGTATGCGCTGATTTGGAATTACGATTCCAGATTTATAGCAACACCGCATGAGAATCTGTTTAATACGCTTTATTGTGATCATAAGAAGCAGATTGCAAAAACCGTTCAGGAATACGGCGATTTTTATGCCGCAATCGGCAATAGCGCAATTACGGATTACTCCTTCGACGGCGGTATTGCAAAAACGACCTATGAAAACGGTGTCGTGTCCTATACGAACCTGACCGATTCTGAAAAGAATTCGCCGGTCGGTGCGTTGGCGGCATACACATTGGTATTTCAGAAAGGAGGGGAATAAGTATGAAGCAAAAGAAATCGACCTTATTGACCAAGCGTGACCGTGCCGGATATTTTTTCTGTGCACACTGGATCATCGGTCTTGCGGTTTTCTTTGTTTTTCCGCTCGTTAGTTCCATATTTTATTCCTTTTCCGAGGTCAATATCGGCGCCAAAGGCTTGTCCCTCAAGTTTGTTGCGTTTGAGAATTATATTGAAATTTTCAAAAGCAATCCGACCTACGTAAACAATCTGCGAGATTCGGTCGTCGGTATGTTGACCGATTTGCCGATCATCGTTTGCCTCAGTCTGTTTTTGGCCTTGATTTTGAATTCAAAATTCAAGGGCCGCTTGCTCTTCCGCGGCATTTTCTTCCTGCCGGTCATCATTGCGAATTCCGTGGTTATGGAAATGCTGAAAAACCCGCAGGTCGGTATGCAACTTTTCACAAATGCCACCGGTGCGCAGGCAACGACCTATGGCGGAATGATTGACTTTAACAGTATGCTGTTGCAGCTCAATATGCCGGACGCACTTACCAAACTGTTTGCCGATTATCTTTCCAACGTTTTTGGTTTGATTTGGAGTTGTGGTGTACAGACCATTTTGTTTATGGCAGGTTTGCAGAGCATTTCGGCGCAGTTGTACGAGGTCGGTAAAATTGAGGGTGCTAACCGTTGGGAAATTCTGTGGTTTATGGAAGTCCCGATGCTGCGAAATGTTATCCTTTTGGTTCTGTTCTATACGATGATCGATCAGTTCACTGCAATGAGTACGCCGGTTATGGCGCAGCTCAGCAGCGTAATGTTCAAGAGTCAGAGCCATGATATCAGCTCGGCAATGTTGTGGGCCTATTTCTTGATTGCCGGTGCGGTTATGGGAATTATCCTATGGGCTTATAACAAGTTCCTGATGCGGAAGTGGGAGTGATGCGTATGAAAAAGTTTTTATCTAAACCGACAAACGGCGCATCTTCTCTTAGTCGTTACAAAGCAAAACAGCGTACGGTTTCGATTTTGGTTTCCGTATTCCGCTATGTGTTTTTGATTGCTTTCAGTTATATCCTCCTATATCCGCTGTTGTTTATGATTTCCCGTTCTTTCCGGG
>JAKSQF010000058.1 GCA_024404235.1 Clostridia bacterium
TGATTTATGAACACGTATTGCAGGCGGTCGGTCATACACCGTTGATCCGTCTGCGAAATATGGTTGATGCCGATTCGGCAGATATATTAGTAAAGTTTGAGGGCTTGAACGTCGGCGGCTCTATCAAGACCCGCACGGCATATAATATGATATTAGATGCCGAAAGACGCGGCGTATTGCATCCCGATTCAATCATCGTTGAACCGACCAGCGGCAATCAGGGTATCGGCCTTGCTTTGGTAGGGGCAGTATGTGGCTACAAGGTCAGAATCATCATGCCTGATTCGGTCAGCGAAGAACGACGCAAGCTCATTCGTCATTACGGGGCGGAGGTCATTCTTATTCACGATGCCGGCAACATCGGTGCGTGCATCGAAGAATGTCTGCAAACCGCTTTGAAAATGCAGGCCGAAGACCCTAAAGTATTTGTGCCCCAGCAGTTTGAAAATCCGGCCAACCCCGCCGTTCAGCTTACGCAGACGGCTACCGAAATTTTGGCGGATGTAAACGGCCCGATCCACGGTTTTTGCGCGGGCATCGGTACCGGCGGCACCATTACCGGCATCGGTCAGGGCCTCAAAGCCGAAAATCCCGATATCACGATTTGGGCGGTCGAACCGGAAAATGCCGCCATTCTTTCGGGTGGTTCTATCGGTACGCACCTACAAATGGGCATCGGCGACGGCGTGATCCCTGCTGTTTTGGATCAGCAGATTTACGGCGATATCTGCATCGTCAAGGATGAAGAAGCTATACAGACCTCGAAAGATCTTGCCCGAAAAGAGGGGATCCTCTGCGGTATCAGCAGCGGCACCAACGTTGCGGCGGCTTTGAAAATGGCTAAAATGCTCGGCAAAGGGAAGACCGTTGTAACCGTTCTGCCCGATACGGCCGAACGCTATTTTTCAACCCCGTTATTCGAATAAAAAATGTCAATTGTTTTGTCCGATATACTTTCGTATGTCGGGCATTTTTCATAATATGTTTTTTTGGGATGTTTTTGACGAAAAAACTATTGATTATTATTTAAAATATGGTATAATGAATTGCATTATGGTTTATTATGGGTTGTTGTCTTTTGAACCGAAAAGGCCGCCTGAAATCAATTCGGAAGGCTCGCCGAAATATATCGCAGATGAATCGTGCGAAGAGCGTGCTTTCATACGGGAGTATTTAGCGAAATGAATAAACAAGATATTATTAATCGCCTGCAGGGCAATTTGAATCGATATAAGCCAATTCCGTTTTGGTCGTGGAATGCCAAACTTGAACCGGAAGAACTTTGTCGTCAGATCGATTGGATGAAGGAAAACGAAATCGGCGGTTATTTTATGCACGCCCGCGGCGGTCTTAAAACCGAATACCTTTCCGAAGATTGGATGCAGTGCATTGAAGCCTGCGGTGAACACGGTGCCAAGACCGATATGGATTCGTGGATCTATGACGAAAACGGTTGGCCGAGCGGCTTTGCCGGCGGTAAATTGCTTGACGACCCCGAAAACCGTGACTGCTATTTGGAACATACCTCGGGTGCTTTTGATCCGTCGGCTACGGTCAGTTATCTTGTCGGCGAAAACAGCTTGGAGCGTGTCAGTTCCGGCGAACAGTCGGGGGAATACCTGAACGTATTTGTCCGCCGTGCTACCTCTACTGCTGATATTTTAAATCCGCAGGTCGTAGATAAGTTTTTAGACCTGACTCACCGTGCTTATGAAAAGCGCTTGGGCAAAGATTTTGCGAAAAAATACCGTGGATTTTTCACGGATGAGCCGCAGTATCAACGTTGGGGAATGCCGTATTCCACCGTAATGGAGGAGTATTTCAAGAAAACGTACAATACTGATATTTTTGATGAACTCGGTCTGATGTTCGTTGAAAAGGAAGGTTACCGCAAATTCCGTTACCGCTATTGGAAGGCCATGCAGGAATTGATGCTGCGTGCCTTTGCCGAAATGACCTATAATTGGTGCGAAGAAAACGGGGTGGAGCTGACCGGGCATTACGTGGAAGAGGGAACTCTCGGAATGCAGATGGTCTGTTGCGGCGGTATTATGCCCTTCTATGAGTTTGAGCATATTCCCGGCATCGACTGGTTGGGCAGAGGTACCAATAATGAATTACCTGCCCGTCAGGTCGCTTCTGCGGCGGCACAGCTCGGTCGCCGTCAGATTTTGACCGAATCGTTCGGTTGCTGCGGTTGGGACGTAACCCCGACCGATTTGAAGCGTATTATGGAATTTCAGTTTGTCGGCGGTGTCAATCTGCTTTGCCATCATTTGATGCCGTATGCCGAATACGGTCAGCGTAAGCGTGACTATCCGGCACATTATTCTGCTGTTAATCCGTGGGTCGACCGTGATTTTGACCTCTTTAACCGTTATGCGACCCGCTTGGGTTATATGATCGCTGAAAGCGACGAAGCGGTCAACGTTGCCGTACTGCATCCGATTCGCAGTGTGTATTTTGATTATCAGCGGGATGCCGGCTCGGAAGGGCAGTCACTTGTGGAATACGATCAACGCTTCCTTAAGGATTTGCGTTCCCTTTCCAAGCACGGCTTGAATTATCATTTTATTGATGAAAACCTGATGGCGCGCCACGGCTTTGTAGACGGTGCGCAAATCGGTTGCGGCAAATGCAAATACGATTATCTTGTTTTGCCGCACGTTTTGACGATGGATAAAACCACCGAAAACTTCCTGCACGAGTATGTTAATAACGGCGGTAAGGTATTGATTCTCGGCGAAAAACCGACCTATCTGGAAGCCGATTTGTTTGCGTATGACTATCTGTCCGCCAACTGCACAATGGATGAAATCTTAGCATCTCAGCCCTGCCGTGCTACGAATCCCGATACGGAGTTTTATTCTACCTATCGCGTGTTGGGCGATGATCCGTTCTTGTTTGTTGCGAATGCTTCTCAAACCAACGCTTACACTCAAACCTACGATTTGGGCGAAAAGGTGCGCTCGTTTATCAAGTTTGACCTTAACGATTTCAGTACGGAGCGGGTACCGTTGACCGTTACGTTGGATCCGGCCGGATCGGCACTCCTTTTCTCGGATGATCAGCCGGTTGACGTTGTGCCCCAAAAGACGGTTGTGCCTTTCGTGATGGACAAAGCCAAGGTTTCATTCGACGAAAACAGCCTGACCGTTGACTATGTGCGTTATTCGACCGACGGTGAAAACTTTTCGGAACTGATGCCGTGTATCGGTCTTTTCGATAAACTACTGAAGGATCGCTACGAGGGCCCGATTTGGTTCCGTTATGAATTTGACGTTCATACCGTGCCGAAAAAGATTTTCTTAAAGGCCGAAAAGGATGATGCCGTCGATTATCTGCTGAACGGAAAATCGTTTGCGTTTACCGGCCACAGTCCGGTCGAAAACGAAATGCTGATTGCGGATATTTCCCCCCTTGTTCAAGAGGGAATCAATACCTATACCGTGCGTAAAAACTGGTATCAGTCCGAGGACGTTTACTATGCGTTGTTTGGTGAAAACGTAACCGAAAGCCTGCGTAACTGCTTGGTTTATGATAGCGAGCTGGAGTCGGTTTACATTACCGGACAGTTCGGCGTTTATAGTGTTGACGGCTTTACAGACGATGAAAAAGACCCGCGATATACCTTCGGCAATCGTTTTTATATCGGCGAACTGCCCGAAACGGTGACCGAGCCGGTCTATGATGGCCTGCCGTTTTTTGCCGGTGTTCTTTCGGCAACACAGCAGGTGACGTTGGATTCTGCCGACGTAATGCTTCAAATTGCCGGTGCGCAGTTGGCCTGCGGAGTTACGGTCAATGGAAACTTTGTCGGTGAATTGCTTTTCGGCAATAAAATTGATATTGGTAAATATGCTGTTGCAGGGGAAAACGAAATTAAACTTGATTTCGTCATCAGCAACCGCAATCTGATGGGTCCGCATCATTTCAACGGAACGGATGCTCGATTGTTTGTCGGGCCTTACACCTTTGAATTAAGCGGCTCTTGGAACGAAGGCAGCAGTCCTCTGTTCGCCGGTCGATATGAATTGTTGAAACTCGGTTGCAGTAAATGAAAATCGAGTCGGAGGTTATAAAAAATGGAAATGATTGATTACGCTAAGCAAGCTATTTCGCATTTTAAGATACCGCAGGATTATTCGTCCTGCACTCCTTACGGAAACGGACATATCAATGCAACTTTTTGCATTACCTACCCAAATGAAAAGTATATAATGCAGGCCATTAACCAAAACGCATTCAAACATCCTGAGCAGGTGATTTCCAATATTGCGCGCGTGACCGAATTCTTGCGTGCAAAACGGGAAGACCCCCGTTCGGTTATGAAGTTGATTGAAACGACCGACGGTGAAAAGCTTTATCGGGATGATGATAATCATTTTTGGCGGGTTTATTCCTTTGTGGAAAATTCCCTTTGCTTGGATTTGCCCGAAAGCACGGAAGATTTCCGCCAGTGTGCGATCGCATTCGGTTGTTTTCAGCACGATTTAAGCACCTTCCCTGCAGAGGAATTGTTTGAAACCATTCCCGATTTTCATAATACGCCCAAACGCTACGAGGCGTTTTTGGCGGCACTTGAAGCGGATGCTTTCGGTCGTGCGGCTGAGGTGGAAAAGGAAATCAAGTTCGTTAAGGATCGTGTCGATTTTTATTCCACGCTGTTTGATGCACACGAAAAAGGCGAACTGCCGTTGCGGGTTACTCATAACGATACAAAATCGAATAACGTTCTGCTGGATGCTTCGACCCGCAAGGCTTTATGTGTTATCGACCTTGATACGATCATGCCCGGCTTTTCGGTCAACGATTTCGGTGATTCAATTCGTTCTGGTGCCAATACCGCTGCTGAGGACGAGCGTGATCTCAGTAAGGTGCATTTCAATCTTGAACTTTTCAAGGCTTATGCCGACGGTTTCCTGCAGGGTTGTGAGGGCGGCTTAACTTCTTCGGAAATCATGCTTCTGCCCGAAGGTGCCAAGATGATGACCATCGAATGCGGTATGCGTTTTCTGACCGACTATTTGTCGGGTGACACCTATTTCCGCACGTCCCGTCCGGGTCAGAATTTAGACCGTTGCCGCACCCAGTTTAAGCTGGTAGAAGAAATGGAAGCGGCTTGGGACGATATGAAAGAAAGCGTTAAAAAGTATCTGTAATTCGTCCGAATTCACAAAGGGCATAGAAGTTTTAATGCATTACGATTAAGACAGCCGCAGGACAGCGGCTGTCTTTTTTGCTACCCGTAAAAGGCTCTATGCTTTTTAAAACCTAGTTTATTTATGCAAAACAATGATTACGCGGGATAAGTCACTTTACTTTTTTGGGTTTTATGTTATACTGTATGTGAAAACATCGGTAAAGGAGAATAGAAATGAACGCAAACTTTTTTGACCGTTTCGGTGTGATGATCGATCAATCCCGCAACGCGGCAATGAACGTGCCGTCGATCAAGCGGATGATCGACATTTTGGAAAAATTGGATTATAACTTTTTAATGCTTTATACGGAGGACACCTACGAGGTCAACAACCAGCCCTATTTCGGCCGTCAACGTGGCCGTTACAGTAAGGAAGAACTGAAAGAACTGGTAGCCTACGGCAATGCGCACCACGTGGAGCTGATTCCCTGCATCCAAACGCTGGCACACTTAAGTACTTTGATGCATTGGCCGATGTATGCCAAACTTCGGGATTGCAACGATATTTTATGCGCCGGAGAAGAAGAGGTTTATGAACTGATCGAAGATATGTTTGCAACCCTTCACGAATGCTTTACCACTCGCACACTGCACATCGGTATGGATGAAGCAGGTTCGATCGGACTCGGTACCTATCTGCAAAAGCACGGCGTCGAAAACCGGATGGATATTCTCTTAAAGCACTTGACCCGTGTTGCGGAAATTGCCGCAAAATACGATTTTAATTTGCTGATGTGGGGCGATATGTTCTATAAACTGACCGGTGACGGCAGTACCGAGGTAGCGGATTTTGATGCCACGCTCAAAGAAAAAATCCCGAAAAACGTTACGCTTGTCTACTGGGAATACTATTATACCGAACAGTCGCATTATGACGAGTGCATTAAGAATTATCAGAAATTACAGCCGGTTTGGTTTGCCGGCGGCACTTGGGCATGGACGGGCTTTGTACCGCACCTCAGCTACTCGGCCGCGGCTTCAACGGCGGCTATGCGCTCTTGTATGGAAAACGGCGTCAGAAACTACTTCACCACCATTTGGGGGGATGCCGGCGCCGAGTGCTCGCGCTTTTCCACTTTGCCCGAGCTGTACCGTCTTTCCTGCTTTGCACACGGCGTAGAGGATGCAGACGAAATCAAACGTGGCTTTCAAGAGATGTTCGGTATCGAATATGATGATTTCTATTTGGCCGAGTTGCCCGATACCCCGAATAACGACGGCATTCTCTTTAACCCCGATAAATATATGTTTTATAACGACTGCCTGACCGGTCTGCTTGACTGCACGGTCAACGGCACCGAAGCGGCACGCTATGCGGCCTGTGGCGAAAAACTGAAAAAACTGTGCGATAACCCTGAATACGGCGTGATGTTTGAAAGTCTGTACCGTTTGTGCCGTCTGCTTGAAGTTAAGTACGATATCGGCGTAAAAACCCGTACCGCGTATCAAAATGGTGATCGTAAGGCTTTAAGTGAATTGCTCGGTCTGTATGATGAAAACATTATCCGCTTGCAGGAGTTTTACGATGCTTTTGAAAAGCGCTGGATGTGGGAAAACAAACCGCACGGCTTTGACGTAATGGATATCCGCTTGGGCGGGTTGCGGCAGCGCTTTATCCACGCAAAGCAGCGCATTGAAAGATACCTGAACGGCGAAATCGAAAAAATCGAAGAGCTGGAAGAACCGATACTTGACGTCAGCGGCGATGAAGCCATGCTTGGTAAGTCTCGTCTTTATTTCTCGTGGGCATCGATCACATCTGCCAATGTAATTTGATATGAACTAAAAAAACGGATCTGTCGTTTGACAGATCCGTTTTTGTTTTATGAATACAATAAACTGATTATTTGAAATAACGTACAGCCGCTTCAAACATCCGAATATCGTAGTTTCCGGGAACGTTTTTGTAAAGGCCTGCGCCAACACGCTCACTGTGACCCATCTTGCCGAATACACGGCCATCGGGGGAGGTAATACCTTCAATGGCGTACATCGAATTGTTCGGGTTGAAGTGTACGTCGCCGGTCGCATTGCCGTTCAAATCAACGTACTGCGTGGCCATCTGACCGTTTTCAGCCATCTGCTTGATGAGAGCCTCGTCCGCAATGAAACGACCCTCACCGTGAGAAATCGGCACGCTGACGATATCGCCGACCTGCATCAGCGACAACCAAGGCGATTTGTTGGAGGCGATACGGGTACGCACGATGCGGGACTGGTGGCGTGCGATCGTGTTAAAGGTCAAGGTCGGGCAGGTTTCATCGGTGTCGATGATTTTGCCGTAGGGAACAAGACCCAACTTGATGAGTGCCTGGAAGCCGTTGCAGATACCGCACATCAAGCCGTCGCGGTTTTCAAGCAAATCGGTCACACCGTCTTTGATAGCGGCATTTCTGCAGAAAGCCGTAATAAACTTACCGCTGCCGTCGGGTTCGTCACCGCCCGAAAAACCGCCCGGAACAAAGATGATCTGCGACGATTTGATTTCCTCGGCAAACTGTTCCACACTGCGGCGAATGCCGTCGGAGCTGAGGTTGTTGATAACCATGATTTTGGCTTCGGCACCGGCATCGGTCACAGCCTTTGCACTGTCGTATTCACAGTTGGTGCCGGGGAATACCGGAATCAAAACCTTGGGCTTTGCCACCTTTATGGCCGGTGCCGGATAGCTTTCGGCACGGCATTCAAAGTTCTTCATCGGTGCATCGTCGGTCTTGATGTTGCAGGAATATACCAGCTCCAACTTGCTTTCGTAAATGTCAAGCAGGGTGTTAAGCGGCAGGTTTTGTGCGCCGTAAGAAATGCTGCCATTGTCCGTTACGGTACCGATCAGCTGTCCGCAGGCAACGTCCGCGGTCACTTCCAACAGGAAAGAGCCGTAGCAATAATCGAAAATCGTTTTAACGTCCAAAGACGGGTCAAACGCAAAGCCTAAACCGTTGCCGAATGCCATTTTCATGACTGCTTCGGCAATACCGCCCATGCCGGGGGTGTAGCAGGAAACTGCCTTCTTCGAGCGCAGTAAATCCTTGACGGTGGCAAAAACCTCTAACAGACTTTCCGTTACGGGCAGACCGTTTTCGTCAAGTGTCGGTTTTATCAAAACCAGCTTGTTGCCGGCCGCTTTGAATTCGGGCGATACAATATCGGCAACCTTTTCGGTGGTAACAGCAAAGGAAACGAGCGTCGGCGGAACGTCAATATCTTCAAAGGTACCGCTCATCGAGTCTTTGCCGCCGATCGCACCGATCTTCAAATTCATCTGTGCCTTGAACGCACCTAAGAGGGCAGACAGCGGTTGACCCCAACGCTTGGCATCTTTGCCGGGGTGGGGGAAATATTCTTGGAAGGTCAGGTAAACGTCTTTGAATTCAGCACCCGTTGCAATCAGCTTACAAACCGATTCCACGACCGAAAGATAAGCGCCGTGATAAGGACTCTGCTCGGTCACGAAGGGGTTATAGCCCCATGCCATTAACGAACAGTCGTCGGTGTGCTTCTTCTCAACCGAAATCTTCTGTACCATCGCCTGAATGGGGGTCAACTGATTCTTGCCGCCGAAAGGCATTAGAACCGTACCTGCGCCGATGGTCGAGTCAAAACGCTCGGAAAGGCCACGCTTGGAGCAGATATTCAGGTCGTCGGCGATCTTGCGGTAGTTTTCGGCAAAGTCTTCGCCAATTTCCGTCGGGGGGATGCAGGATTTTGCCGGTAATATATCGGTGTGCTTTTCCGAACCGTTGGAATTTAAGAATTCACGGCTGATGTCAACGATTTTCTTGCCGTTCCAGTTCATAACAAGGCGCGGCTCAGCCTGGACCACTGCTACGGGGCAGGCCTGCAGATTTTCGGTTTCGGCAAGCTTCAAGAATGCGTCAACGTTCTCTTTTTCAACTACGACCGCCATACGTTCCTGCGATTCGCTGATGGCAAGCTCGGTGCCGTCCAAACCGTCGTATTTTTTCGGTACGGCATTCAGGTCGATTTCAAGACCGTCGGCCAATTCACCGATAGCAACCGAAACGCCGCCTGCACCGAAGTCGTTACAACGCTTGATCATACGGCAGGCATCGCCGTTGCGGAACAAACGCTGTAATTTGCGTTCTTCGGGTGCGTTACCCTTCTGTACTTCTGCACCGCAGGTTTCAACCGAGTGGGCATCGTGCGATTTGGAGGATCCCGTTGCACCGCCGATACCGTCACGACCGGTACTGCCGCCCAATAAGATGACCACGTCACCGGGGGCGGGGACTTCACGACGGACGTTTTCGGCCGGCGCGGCGGCAATGACCGCACCGATTTCCAAACGCTTTGCCGCATAGTTCGGGTGATAAATTTCATCAACGATACCGGTGGCAAGACCGATTTGGTTACCGTAGGAGGAATAACCGGCTGCCGCTGTGGTTACTAACTTTCTTTGCGGAAGCTTGCCGGGGATGGTTTCGGCTACCGGACGGGTCGGATCGGCCGCACCCGTTACACGCATTGCCCCGTAAACGTAGCTTCTGCCCGAAAGCGGGTCGCGAATCGCGCCGCCGATGCAGGTGGCGGCACCGCCGAACGGCTCGATTTCGGTCGGGTGGTTGTGGGTTTCGTTCTTGAACAACAACAGCCACGGCTCGGTTTTGCCGTCGACGTCTACGTCGATTTTAACCGTGCAGGCGTTGATTTCTTCGGATTCATCCAATTTGTCGAGTTCACCGTTTTTACGCAGGTGCTTTACGGCAATGGTGGCAAGATCCATCAGGCAAATCGGCTTTGTGCGTCCCAATTCCTTGCGTACCGCCATATAATCCTCGTACGCATTCTGCAACAACTCATCCTCAAAGGAAACGTTGTCGATAACGGTCAGGAAGGTGGTATGACGGCAGTGATCCGACCAATAGGTGTCGATCATACGAATTTCGGTGATGGTAGGATCACGGTCTTCGGTTTTGAAATAGGCTTGACAGAATGCAATATCGTCGGTATCCA
>JAKSQF010000059.1 GCA_024404235.1 Clostridia bacterium
CAACCGTTTTTTCCGCAGGGGCAGGGTCGCCCGTCGGGTTCCACCACCAAATGCCCGATTTCACCGGCGCAAAAGGCAGCACCGTCTAAAATTTTGCCGTTCAGCACAATGCCGCAACCGACACCGGTACTGACGGTGATATAAACCACCGAATTGCCATTTTTACCGGCACCCTTGACCGCTTCCGCCAAAGCGGCGCAGTTGGCGTCGTTTTCAAGGTGGATCGGCTTTTCAAGTTCGGTTTGCAGCATTTGCCGGATCGGCTCGTTGCGAAATCCCATCGTCGGAATATGGACAATCATACCGCTTGCCAAATCCAACGGGCCGGGACAAGCCACACCGGCGGCTGTCACCTGCTCTTCGGCAAGGCCGTTTTCCTGCAACAGTTTGCGGTAGGTCACACCGATGCGGTGTACCAAATCGGCACAGCCGGACTGCGGATTTGTCGGAAAAGCGGTTTCGGCAATCAAAGTACAGTCGGGATCAAAGACCCCGACTGCCGTTTTTGTACCGCCGATATCAATACCGAGGTAGTATTTCATTTTACTTGCCACAAGCCTTCAAAAGTTTGGCGGTCAAGCCGTGCATACCAAAGCAGAAGGCATAGCGGTCGATGGAATTTTTAAGCATATAGTTTACGTAGCTTTCGCCGTCAACACCGACCTCTTTCAGGTTGGCCAGCATCTTGGCGATTTCGGCCTTAACGGACGGGGTTTCGTAGGTGTAGTGTCCGCAAATATCGGTGATTTGGGCGGTCAGTTCGGCATCAGCCAAAACGGTATCTACGTCAGCCTGGGTCATATCGCCAACAACCCACTTTCTCCAGCGTTCGCTCTTAACGGCTTCGCGGGACATTTCGGCAACGATATTCGAACGTTTTTCGGCGGCGACGTTTCTTTCCTCAACCTTGGCAAGTTCAAGATAAGCTCTGGTTTCAACCACACCGAATTCCGGTGCAACGTTCATCGCCGTGATGCCGAGAACGGGATGCTCTAACAAAATTTTATCACTCAAATAGTCGCCGTTGTGTTCCTTAACACCAACGCCGTGCTTGGCAGAGTTAGCCGAAAGCAGTGCCGCATTTTCGCGGTTGAAATGACCGACGTTTTCGGTAAGGCGGGTCAAAGTACCGGTCTGACCGACGACAAATTCGGGCGCCTTGATGCCTTTTTCGGCAAGGCGGGCAACCAGCGTATCAATAAAGCCGCTGAATGCATCGACCGAGGTCAGTCCCCCGTTGGTTTCTTCGGTACCGGCTTCGTAGCCGATTTCCGGCAGACCCTTTTCGGTGCGGAATTTTTCCAGTTCTTCAATGATATCGACCGTGCGGTCAATAACCAAATCAAACGGAACGGTACCCATTGCAAATTCCGGATCCTTGGTGGGGTCGATATGTAACAGGTCAAAGCCGGATTCCATATCGTGCTTATAAGAACGGATGCACTTTTCCATGGCCTCGTCAACCGGCAGTTTTGCGGCACGTTCTTCGTCACGCTGCCACGGGCCGCCGTGGTCACGGCAGAGGTAGCAAAGACCTTCAAAGCCGATTTCCTTTTCAACGGCTTCAACGTCGGCAACAAAGCGATCCTGATCCCATCCGCAGACGTAGCCGTGGCCGAATTCGTCGCTGTCGACCTGGTTACGGCTGGCGATAAGCATAATGGGGAAATCCTTTTCCTGTGCGAGTTCGAGGGTTGCTTTTAACAGGGTTTTGGACATCGGGCCGATGCCCAACAGCGAAAACTGTTCGCCCTGTTCCTTCAACGCCTTGGCGGCGTTCATCATTTCGGTAATGGTAATCTTGTTGTTCATAAATCTTACTCCTTATTCGATAACTTGCAGACAATCCGCATATTCAACCTTTTTGATCGGGGTCAGTCCCGCCCAAGCGGCAAATTCCTTGATTTCGGCGGTGTAATCACCGATCACGACCGGGAAATGATGCTGGAAGCCGCTGACAAGAATGGTGTTCAGCAAATCTTTTGCGCCGATTTTTTCGCCGTTGAGGGTCAGGTTTCCGCACCAACCGCGGCTGCCGTGGAAGGAGGGCTTATCGCGCAGCATAAATTCGCCGCCCATTTGGAACATCTTATCGCATTCGCCCGAAAGACGCATGACCGTAATGGGGTTTTCGTCGAAAATCATATTGCGGGTAACACCGAGGCGGGAGGTTACACCCTTGCCCGGTTCGTGTGCAGAGCCGCTGTAATTACAGCCCAGCTGATAACCGTTCTTTTCGCAGTAACGGGCGGCCGCAGGGCCACAGTGCCACAGCAAAACCGTATCGTCCTTTTCGTCAAAGGCGGAAAGATCCATGAGCGTAGTAACGTCGCCGCCGGAGATGTACTTGAGTGCCAGCATACTGACTGCACTTAACACGTCGCCTTCGCAGGCCATGACCGTGCCTTCATCGTTGAGTTGACCCAGAACCGAGCAGATGGAATACTGGAAATCGTCCTGGAATTTCGGCCAGCAGGAAACGGCGATGGCGTCGTAGTTGTTTTCGGCGATGAATTCCTTATATGCTTTATAGAAACGGGCACTGATTTCCAACGTTCTTTGCGCCGCCAAATCGGCATAACCGAGCGAGCTTTTGAGCATTCCGTCGGCAATCGGCTGAATTTCGGCAAGGCTGTAAGACATTGCCTTATCCTTTAATTCGGAATATTCGTGCAGGCGGTTGAAATAAAGACCCTCGAAACGGCGGTTGAGATTGCGCTCGTCGTCGTACAGATCGTTAAAGCCGGGGGCCATGCCGCCGACCAACCCGATGCGGGCATGTTTCAGATTCTTAAGTGCCGTCAAAGCCTTTACGGTGATAGCAAGACGGCGGGTGAATTCTTCGTCCTCCCCATAGCCGTAGAACCATTTTACCTTGATTTTATAATCCTTTAAGTAGTGTGCAACGATGCCCATGTGCATATTGATGCTGCACAGCGAGTTAAACGGAACGGCACCGTCGACAGCGCCTTCCGGAATGGCCCAGAAGCCGACGTTGGCATTTTTGATTTTTGCCAATACAGGTGCCAGTTGTCCGGCAGAGTACGAAGTATGCTGTACCATCAGGAAGTCGATTTTTTCCTCTTCCATAGCCTGAACGGCCTTGATGGCATCCTCACGCACGATGACCGTTGTCGGGTAAACCACCAAATCAAAGCCCATTTTTTCGGCGTGCTTTTTCATCGCTTCGGCGCAAGCACCGAAAGCGGCTTCCTTGTCACCCGGAAAGCTTAACTGACTGGTGCCCACCAATCCTACTTTTAATTTTAACATTCCATTTCCTCCAGTTCTGTCATTGTTTGATATAATTGCGTATAAAAAGATTTTGCAAATGCTTCTGCAAAATCCTTAACAGCCGTTAAAAAAGATTGTTTTCCACAAACGTATCGGCGGCAAACAGCGTTGCACCGATGGCGGCGGCATTACTGCCGAGTTTTGAAATCAGTACGGCGGGATAATCGCCCATCACGGTTTTTAGGGTTTCATCCATCTTTTCAAAAAACAAATCCGAATGTCCGGCAATGGTACCGTACAGTATCACCCTTTCGGGATGCAGTAAAATGGAGACGTTATTGACGGCGACCCCCAATGCCGCACCGAGTTCGCCGAACAAAGCCTTCGCGGCGGGTTCCCCCGCTTCGGCCAAGGCAACGATTTCATCAAACGGGCAAGAGCGCCCGCTGACCGCCGCATATTTTTTTGCAAGTGAAATACTGCTGGCGATTTCTTTTAATACACATTCCCCATTCGGCTGATCGGGAATGATCATTGTACCGATTTCGCAGGTGGCACCCTTACTGCTCATCAAAATGGTGCCGCGATACATAACGCCGATACCGATATCGTGATCCATACGGATCAAAATGGCGTTTTCCGCATCGTTTCCGCCGATTGAACCGAAATATTTTTCGGTATATAAAAGGCAATCCGGATCGTGAAAAACAAACACGTCCAAGTCGTATTTTTCACCGAGCATTTCCGCAATCGGGACGTTTTCCCAATCCTTGATACCGTCAATGCGAACCGAAATACCCTCTTTGGTATCAACCGTTCCCTGCATAGCAATGGCAATGGCAAAAACGCTTTTATGCGGTTGAAAATCGAGTGCCTGCTGCACAGTAGCACAGAGTATTTCGATTGCTTCGTCTTTTGTTATATTTTCAAAAGGCTTTCGGGTTTCCCAGACGGTTTTACCGTTTAGGCTGCACAGCACCGCCGTAACGCCCTGAAAGTTAAAATCAATTCCGATAATAAAATTGTCATTATCGTTGACGTCGAAAGACTCGGGTCTTCGGCCGATGCCGGTATCCTGCTTTCCGATTGACATCAGGTATCCCTTTTCGGTCAGCAAGGAGGTGATGGAAGAAACGTTGCCCCAGCTGAAACCGGTGATTTCCTGCAATTGGCGTTTGGAAAGCGGGCCGCGCTCCCGAATAGCGGAAAAGACCCTTTTGATGCTTTCCTGACGCAATATCGTATTGTTATTCACGGTCTGCACCACACAGCCATTCTGCCGCTTCTTTTAAATTTTTAGCGATGAAGGTCGGCTCGTAGTCGCCCCATTTTTCACGGTCACACCCGACCGATTCTTCACCGCGACCGGTCATGACCAAAATCAGCTTGCAGCCCATTTTTCCGCCGGCTGCCATATCGCTCCAACGGTCGCCGATGACGTAGCATTCTTCCAAATTTAAGTCGTATTTTTCCCGTGCCTGCTCAAGCAAACCGGTTTTCGGCTTACGGCAGTTGCAGTTGTCGTCGCTGTCGTGCGGGCAAATAAACCAATCATCCGCCCCGATATCACGAAATTCGGCCGCAAAATCGTAGCCGCCGTCTTTCCCGCGGGCAATACAGGACTGATTCGAAAAAATAACCGGTCTGAACCCGTTTTGTTTCAGCAAAGCAAAGGCTTCACGGGTACCCTCATAAGGATAATATTCCTGCGGAAATTCAACGTAATAATCCCCGCCCATTGTTCCGTCACGGTCAATAAAAACTGTTATCATATAGATTCGCTTTCTTTAATGCTAATGAATTATACCAACCATTGATATAATAGCAAATTTCTCTTGTAGTGTCAAGCATAATGTCGTCGTTAAAAACAATTATAATCGCACTTTTTATTGACCCTGCGGCAGGTCAAAGATAATACTCGTGCACAAGACTTCGGTAGCCGAGTTCTTTAATGTCTTTATAGGTCAGTTCATAGGTTTTTTTACCATAATTACCGAACACAACGTAACGCACGCAGGACTGAATATAAGCATCCAACTCGTGCAGGCTTTTATCGGTGTTAATCAGCGGAAAATACCACCGACACCACGTCAATTCCGACGCAGTGGAATTATGGTACAATTTTCGGTTTACGGCACGGATAAAGGCCCTTGCGGCCTGCTGCGGCGTTGCACCCTTGCGACGTTTCCAGCGTTCGATCGACCGTGCCCTTCGGCGCAATTTTGCTTTCAGTTTCTGCATGGAAATTTCGGAAATATCACAGGTAGTACCGTTGACGGTAATGCCGAGAAAGGTCCAAGGCTCGCCGGGGTTTGTCCAAATTTCCTTTTCCGTATTGATAGAAAGACCCTTTTCGGCCAAAAAAGCTTTTAGACGTTGTGCCTTTTGTGCGCATTCCTCTGCCGATTCGGCAAAAAGAATAATGTCATCGGAATAGCGTGCATAGGCCGAATCTTCAAACAAGGCATCCAAATCCGCAAGATACAGATTGGCAAGAAAGGCTGCTGTCGGCGTACCGGCCATAATCCCCTTTTCTTCGGCGATTTCTTCCCCCTGCCACAGCACACGCCGATCCGATAACAGTACACGAAAGAAATCATAAAGATCGCTATCGCCGAAACATTTTCGCAGTGTTTGCAACATACGGTCGACCGGAACGGAATTGAAATAGTTACTGATATCCACCTTATAAGAATACCGGCCGCCGTCGATACCGTTGTTGCGGAAATATTCAAAAGCGGATTTTGCGTTCAAATGACAGCGAAATGAATACAGATGCTTTGAAAAAAGGCCGTCATATTCGTGCAAGCGGTGAGAAAGCAGTTTCAAAACGTACATCTGTTCCGGCGGAAAGGTATATACCACCCGCTTTTTGGCAGAGTTTGTTTTGCTGATGAGGTGTTTTGTCGGCGGTGCAAAGGAATTGCCCGAGCGCACACGGTTTACAACGTCGATATAATCCCGCCGTTCAATAAACGCTTGCAAATCCGCCAATTTTTCAGCCGACCATTTGCCCTGCTTTTCAACGTGGGCAAAAAATTCTTCCCATACTGTTGCGTCTGATAATTCTTTCAGTTCCATTCTTTCACCCGAAAATAGGTATAAAAAAAGAGGGGAAATGGCTTTGACAGCCGAAATTCGGCTACCGGACCATACACAAGCCGGCTATCTGCAAAACCGGAAAAAGGCTTGTGCTGTGCCCGCTGCAGATGCAAAAATGCGTTCCCCTCTTATTAACACTATATTATTATTTCAAATACCCCGCAAGGCGGTTGGAAATGTAATCCGTACGGTTTTCATACTCGCAGAAGAAACGAACGTACGGGATTTTTTGAGCTTCAACTGCCTTTTTGGTGCTGACCACCGGCATACTGCGGTAGTTGTTTGCCGTAACCACGGCGATTGCCAAAACAGGTGCGCCGGCTTTGGAAACCAGCAACGACAACGGCTTTGCCATCGGATGAACGGTGGGGTCAAAGGTAATTGCCACCACATTTACTTGCAGTTGGCATTCCGGAAAATCATTACCGATGACCGCCCGCAGACGGTTAAGCAATGCCTCTTCAGACATCGGCTGTGCCGGCATTTTGAAAGAATCTTCTTGCCGTGTGGCCGGTTGTGACTGCGTTGCGGTGTTATCGGCAGAAGTGTTGGCTGTTTTTTCCAAGGCACTTTCAACGCCTTTTGCAACGGTCCTTCCTACAATGTTGATTGTCTTTGAAAACTTATCTAAAAAGCCCATAACAGCACCTCTAAGCGATGATTTTCGAACAAGTTCATTATATGGTATTGCCGAAAAAAAGTCAAGTATTGGATATTTTCAGCGCCTATAACGGTTTCAAAGTGCCGCAACGGCACGGGATAATACCTCACCGATGCTTTCGTGAAAGACAAGCTCGGCATTATCATCATAAGCGGTAGCATCCCGATTGATCAGCACAACGTGTTGCCCGCGGAAGGAACGAATATATGCCGCTGCCGGATACACCGCCAAGGACGTACCGCCGATGATCAGCAAATCGGCATTCTCGATTTTCGCAACGGCACGGGAAGTCACGTCGCTGTCGAGCGCCTCCTCATACAAAACCACCCGCGGTTTCACAAGACCGCCGCAAAGGCAATACGGTACGCCGCCGTGTAAATTGCGCAGTTCCTCCAAAGGATATTCCCGACCGCATTTCATACAATAGTGACGCGAGGCCGTACCGTGCAATTCCAATACAGTTTTACTGCCTGCCGCCTGATGCAATCCGTCGATATTCTGCGTAATGACCGCCGACAGAATGCCCCGCCGTTCCAATTCTGCCAAAGCCTTATGGGCACGGTTGGGTTGTGCCGTTTCGCACAGAAAATACTTATAATAAAAATCATAAAAAACAGATGTTTTTTGCAGGAAAAAGGAATGACTTAATATCGTTTCGGGCGGAACGCCGTATTCCTTTACCGTGTTATACAATCCGTCTGCACTGCGATAATCCTTGACGCCGCTTTCGGTGGAAACACCGGCACCGCCAAAAAAAACGGCACTTCGGCTTTGACGCAAAAGCTCGGTAAAACGGGACAAATCCTGCTCATTCATAAAAATCCACCCTATATTCCCTTTCTTCGCAAAGGGGCGTTCGCAGTAATTATTGATTCTTCAAAAGGTCGATGATTTCATCTACCGTAGTAAATGCCAATGCCGTGCCGCAATCAGCCGCACCGTAGTACAGAGCGATTCTGCCGGTATCGGCATCAACGAGCGCTGAACACGGGAAGCAGACGTTCGGTACAAAGCCGGAAACCTCGTACGGCATTTCCGGTGTCAATATAAAGTTATTGGTTCTGTAAAGAACCTTTGACGGATCTTCAAGATCGAGAAGCATTGCACCGATGGAATAAATCAGACCGTTGCAGGTGTTTCCGACGCCGTGATAGAACAAAAGCCAGCCCTCATCCGTTTCGATCGGCACGTTGCCGGCACCGATTTTCGTGCACTCCCACCAGTTTTGCCCGATTCTGCCGGCGACCTTTTTATGGTGACCCCAATACACAAAATCGGGGCTTTCGCTGAGGAAAATATCACCGAACGGTGTGTGACCGTCGTCGCTTGGGCGATTCAGCATATAGTATTTACCGCCAATCCTCCGCGGAAAAGGAACGCCGTTGCGGTTGTAAGGTAACGTGGCATCCGGCAGGCGTTCAAAATGAACGAAATCACGGGTTTTGCCGACGCCCACGACCGCACCGTCATGACAGGCGCACCATGCAACGATATAATCGTCCTCAAGCTTTGTCAAGCGAGGATCATAAGAATATTCCGGCGTGCAGGCGTTGCCCTTATCGTCAACCCAAGAAATCGGTGTAGGATCGATTTCCCAGTTGATCGCATCCTTACTGTGACCGACGTGGAGGCCCGGTACACCGTTCAAATGGTCGGCACGAAACACGCCGATAAATTCACCGTTCCACGGAACCACGGCGCTGTTATAGACCCGAGCGCATCCTTTGGCGGGATTGCGCCGAATGATGGGGTTTTGATCGTAACGCCAAATAACGTCCTCGGTATTTGTTTTTTCCTGCCAAGGAATGTTGGGCAGGGATTGTCCGTTTATCACTTTTGCCATAGCTTATTTCTCCTAAAAACATTTTATAAAATCCGAATTTTCACCGTTTCGTTTTTCTTCATAAAGAAGCAATTATCGGATAATATTTTTTCTTCATCCAAAATCACGCAAGGAACGGTGACACCGCACGAAACGGTGAGTGCTTCATCTTCCCTGCCGATTTGCAGATTTCCCTTTTCAAACGGTACGGCCTGATAGTTATTCTGATAGCATACGGCACGGTCCGTACCCGCCGCACTTTCGATATCACACAGAAGAACGTTTTGCGACTGCTTGATACCGGCAATGCTGTTTTCGTCCAACGAAACTGCTTCATTACTGCCGACCGAAAAGCAGTTTTCAAAGTCGGCAAGGGTCGTTTCCTCGCCGGAAAGCACGTTATACAGATAAAGTCTGCCCTTGACAAAAGCATCGTCGTTTCCGTTTACGCAAACAAAGACCTTGACGGTACCGTTTTCCATGCTGACCGAAGCAATGACCGGCTTTGCACAACGCTTAAAGGCATAATATGCCGGCTTCGGATTGCCGTAATAGTCGACCAAAGACCACCCGACCGAGGTCGGCCAGCAATCATTATACATCCAGTAAATCATACCGGAAGAAAACCATTGATTGCGGCGGTACAGTTCAAAGCTGATGCGCACCCGCTCGATTTGAAGCAGTTGCAGTTTATAAATTTTATCTTCGGCATCGGTAAACTTGCCGAATAAGCCCTCCGCCGCCTTTTTGGCATATTCAAAGAGAGTATGCGGCAAACCGGGGTTGGTTTGACAGTGGTATTCGAGCATTGCGTCATCCGACCCGTAGATATCTCCCTCTTCCAAAAACTTTTTCAT
>JAKSQF010000006.1 GCA_024404235.1 Clostridia bacterium
GCCCGATAATATTCCCAGAAACCGAAAAGCTTGTGGACGAAAGAATCGGCATAATAAAGTGTACCGGCATAACCGTGCAAGTCAATTAAAATGCTGTGATACAAAACGGGCGAACACAGTTCGCCCCTACGGGTTGCGGTTTATTCGGCAAAAATTTACCCCGAGGATTTTTACGTCCTCGGGGTATGTTTATGTGGGTTGATTATTTGATGGTACGCTTTGCGCCGTACACCGCCGTATCGGTTTCGTCGGTATAAAAACCTTGAACCGTTACGCTTTTAGCGGCGGAAAGATTGCCGATTTCCAAAATGGAAACGTAGGTGCAATTCAAGCTTTCGGCGGTGATTAAGGTATTGTTGTTGTAGAACGAATCGTAAATGCTATCAACGGTAATGACCGTTTTTTCGCCGTCTACGTTCAAAACAACGCCGACCGTTTTATATTTTTCAATTTCTTCGGCCGTAGCGGAAAGCTTTATGATCAAACGGGTGTTGCCGTTCTTGTGGGTTTGGGTGCCGACCTTTAAGTCTTCACACTGACGTTCGGTTTTGCCGCAAATCAGGCATTCGCCGTCGAAAATAAAGTGACCCTGTGCCGGAGCGCCGGCTTCGGTGTAGGTATCGCCGCAGGTTTTGCAGGTGTAAAGCTTGTAACCGTCTTCGGTGCAGGTTGCCGGAACGGTGGTGGCTTTAAAGCTGTGACCGATTGCCGCAACGGGGGTATCGGTGTAGCTGTCATCACAACGGGTGCAGGTGTGGGTGGTGTAGCCGTCTTCGGCACAAGTGGGAGCAGTTACAACAGCGGTGTAGTTGTGACCCGGTGCCGTTACGATATTTTCATAATACACACTGCCGCAGGCTGTACAACGGCAAAGGTCATAACCGTCAGTAGTGCAGGTGGACGCAATGGTGCGAAGCTTTATGCCACTATGAGCAGCGGGAATTTCTACTGGTATTGTTTCTTCACAATGGATACAAATAGCAGTACCTCGACCACTTTCGGTACAAGTGGAGCCTTCCAAAACGGTGACTTTCCCCAATTCATGACCGTATACCAAACAATACGAATCATAGTGGATATTTGCATTGGTCAGATAGCTATTACCGGAGCCTTTGGAAATCCGATTCCACTCAAGCATAGCACCGCAATAATATACGTCTGCAAGATTTGTACAACCGGAAAATGCAGATTCACCAATAGTAGTTACTTTATATGGAATAATGACACTCGTCAAACCATTACAGCCGGAAAACGCATAACTGCCAATGTTGGTGACATTATTCGGTATAACAACACTTGTCAGAGCCGAGCAATTGGAAAACGCACAATAACCGATGAAAGTGACGCTGTCTGGGATGGTGACATTCGCCAAGCCCGTACAACAGTAAAATGTATAATCGCCGATGGTAGTGACACCATCCGGAATGGTGATACTTGAAAGTCCTGTGCAACTGCGAAACGCAGAACCACCGATGGCAGTGACACCATCCGGAATGGCGATACTCGTCAAACCCGTGCAACCGTAAAACGCACCATTGCCGATGGTGTTGACGCTGTTGCCAATGGTGATGCTCGTCAAGCCCGTGCAACTAGAAAACGCAGAACTACCAATGGTGGTGACGCTGTCCGGTATGGTGATACTCGTCAGACTTGTGCAATTATAAAACGCATAATTGCCAATAGTGATGACACTGTTCGGTATGATGACATTTATCAGACCTGAACAACCGTTAAACGCATAATCGTCGATAGTAGTGACGCTGTTCGGTATGGTAACACCAGTCAGACTTGAACAATTATAAAACGCATATTTCTTGATTTCGGCAACTCCCTGCGGAATGACCAAATCGGTTACCAATTCACCGTTTAAGTACAAATTATGTGCATAATACAACGGATTGGCAGAATAACTGTCAAATGTAATATTACACCAAACCGCCACATCGGTAATATATACTCCCGTTAAGCCTGTGCAACCGCTAAAAGCTTCACTGCCGACAGTTTCAACTCCGTTTCCGATATTGACGCTTGTCAAGCCCGTGCATCCTTTAAATGTCGCACTGCCGATCGTAGTTACGCTGTCCGGAACGGTAATCTTTGTCAGTCCTGTGCAACCGGAAAACGCATAATTACCAATGTTAGTGACACCATCTGTGATCGTAACACTCACCAAGCCCGTGCAGCCGGAAAACGCAGAGCTACCAATGGTGGTGACACTATCCGAAATAGTAACTCTTGTCAGGCTCGTGCAACCATAAAACGCATAATCCTTGATTTCAGTAACACCCTGTGGGATGATCAAATCAGTTAGCAATTTACCGTTCAAATATAATTTGGGATTATAACATAGCGGGCTAGAATTTAAATTATCAAATGGGATATTACACCAAGCCGCCACATCAGTAATATACACCCCAGCCAATTTACCACAACCAGAAAATGCCGACTTGCCAATTTCCATGATGCTGTCCGGAATAGTGATGCTGGTCATATTCTTGCAACCATAAAATGCAAAATCGCCTATACTTGTCACACCAGGCAAAATCACCACTTTTGATATCCCCACATAGTTATCACACCACGGCGCAGATGTTACGGTAGTATAGCCAAGAGACCTTGTGCTATAATTATTCATTTTTCCCGTTCCGGAAATTGTCAACGTAAAAGTTTCAGAATCGTATTTCCAATTCACATTCGCGCCACACGTACCGGAATAAGTTGTCGCACTTACAGTCAACGCCCCCAATGGCAGAACAGCAAAAAGTAATGCCAAGCAGAGTAAAATTGAACACAGTTTTTTCATTTTTTCTTTTCCCTTTCGTTTTTATGATTTTTTCAACAGATACAGTGGAATTATATCACATTTGATATTTTGTGTCAAGTTGAACATACATTATCATCCGCATTTTGGTATAAAGTTGATATAATATATCAATAAACGGAGGTGTTAATGTGTTCGATTTTAAGCAGGTTGGCAACCGCATCAAGCGGTTACGGAAAGAGCAAGGCATTACGCAGGAAATGCTGGCCGAAGCGGTCGACGTTTCGCCCGAGCATATCAGCCGCATTGAATCGGGTACGTTTCGCCCCAGTTTTTATTTAATTGAGAATTTAGCCACCACCCTGCACACCGACGAACAGCACATTTTATTCGGCACAACCGAGCCGGACACCGATTTACGGTTACTGAAAGACAAATTTGACCTGCTGACCGCCGCCCAAAAAACCGCCGTTTTACAGATTATTGATTTGATTGGCAACTGAAAACTCCCTTTGGTGAAGCACCAAAGGGAGTTTTGTATTATTCTTTCTACTTTTTGAAATCGGAAAGCTTATGGGCGAAACCGCACGGGTTAATTAAAATGCTGTGATACAAAACGGGCGAACACAATTCGCCCGTACGGAGTTGTGCATGATAAAACAAGTTTTAATTTATAAGGAAGCCGCTTGTTGCTTCCTTTTTTGTTTTTGCAATAACCTTGGCGGGAGCAAGCACCCGCCCTACGCAATATAATATTAAGTTTTATATTATTCCTTAAAATTAAAATCAAGTCCGACGTATTGCAGGGCCTTTTCGTGGCTGTCGATTTGGTCGGGCGTGACGTTTTTCATTTGCCGGCCTTGAAAGGCAACGTTTTCACGGCGGAACAGCAGAGCCGTAACCCACCGCACCGGCCAGAAAAACGGCAGTAAAATCGGGCATTTTTTCACCACGGGATAGCGCTGTGACAGGGCATCCACACCAGGGAAAATCAACGAAACGATCCTTTTACGACGCAGTTTTTCGGCCGAGCCGACCGCCTTATTCTGCTTGACCGCCTGCGAAAGCTGACGGTTTTCGACCGTGCCGAACGCACCGCTGGCAAAAATCGTTTGGGTGATATATTCGGTCATTTCATCAAACGGTTTGCCGCCGAACCACGCCTGCAAAGTTTCCATGACGCGGCCGTAAAATTCATTCAGTTGAAGCGTTTTCAGCTCTTTTTCGATATATTTTTCATCCAAATTCGGATTTTTCTGCAAAAACACCCACAAATCGGTCATATGCTTAAGCCCGATGCCGCCGTCACGGTAGTGCTTGGCAAAATGGGTGAACAGATAAATCATGTGATCCTCGTCCGAAAGGGTGTAACGGGTGCCGCTTTCAACCTTTGCCAAGCGCCAGCCGTCGCCGAAATAGGCAAAATAGTCCTTATTATAAGACGGAATCAAGCGTTTATGCAATTCGATGACCATATTCCCCTTTTGCCAGACCAGCTCGTGATCGCTTTCAAGTTTTTCCGTAAAGCCGAGTTGCTGCATAACGGGGCGAATGCGGTCGTACTGTTCGGTACGGATGAGGATATCCGCATCACTCATCACGCGCATTTCGGGTTTCGGGTACAGCGGTTTCAAAAGTGTACCTTTAAGGGGCATATAATCAATGCTTTCCCGATCAAATGCCGCACAAACCGATTCAATTTCATAACGTTGCTGTTCCCCGAACGAAACGTACTGGCAGGTGATCATAAAAAGAGCCTGCATTGCCGGATGATCGTTTGAAAAACCGCAATTCAGTGCGCCGTAGTACATGGCGGCACCCACCTGATGCCGCTTAGCCGTTTTGGCCGCCGATACAAGATCAAAATCCTCTGCAAGAGCGATTTTTTCACCCGTAAGGGCACTGCGCATCAAGGCAATTACGCCACACTTTTGTTGATCAAGCATAAATCTTCTCCTGACAATTTCTTTGCTAACTCACCGAACAACTCAAAAGACGATATAATCTTTATCTGCCACCGGTGATAACTGCATAAACCGTTTTGGCATACTTATTCATAAATTTAGTAAGTAAAATCGGCAACACAACGCCCAACGCAGCCATAACAAAATACGACAGCATACAAACAACACTTCCGGCATTGTTTAAACTGGTTTTTATAATAAAAAGTTTTATGATATCCAATATAATAAAGTGGAATATATAAATAGGGAATGAATATGAATAATACTTTTTTACCTTTAATCTATGGATTATATAATCGGCAAAAAACCAAATTGAAATAGCAAGGGTTATTTCAAAAATAAAGCGAAGAACAAAGACTGCTTGAAGCATTGAAAAAAAGCCAAAAAAAAGTATTATTGACTGTGAAAATACCAAAAGGGAAACCGGTATCCAAATTTTCCTTTTTGAAATAGGCGAATTAATATATTTCATTCCGTATTTCGACATAAATGCTCCCAAAAAGAAAAAGAACAAGGTATAATTTTCCCTGCCCGGTACCGGAAAAATTTCAACAATACCCAATCCAAAAAAGACAAGAAGTGCCGCTATGGAAATTGTTTTTCTTTTAAGAATAAAAAACCATATTGGCGACAACGCAACCCAAAGTATTAAAGTGAACAAATACCATGCCGGCACGTTATATTGATAAATAAAGACTGACCGAATCACAAATTGAAGTGCAGAATGCATCCCTGCTGTAAACTGTTCTACCGTTTTTCCGGCTACAACAATTTGCAAAAACGCCTCCATCAATGTATATAGTACATTCAGTAGCAAATACGGAATTACAAGAGAGAAAAAACGTTTTTTAATTTTTTTAATAACTTGATCAAAACGCTGCACACCAAAGAAGAACAAGAAACCGCTAATGCTAAAGAAAAGAGGAACTGCGCAACGAGAAAGGTCTTGACATATTATTGTTTGGAAGTAGTATACTATTTTTCCAAACCCTTTTGAGCTTGCGCTTATAGAAAAACTCTGCACACAATACGAATGAAGTAATACTACCAAAACCGAGAAATAGAAGGATACTATTGTGATTTTTTTGCTTAAAAAGGGACTGATGGTCGAATTACCGTCCATTAAATACCCTACCTTCCCTAAAGACGTTGTTCTGCGAAATGTGGTCATAATAGTTTATGCCAATCACTTTTTACGAACGAAACGCTGTAATATCGGCTTTGCCATACCAAACGCCAAGGTGATCGTTTTCTTGAAATAAGGATTACGGAAAAACACCAAGCACAAGCCACCCGCCGACAGCAGCACCGTTGCACCGGTGCGTAGCACAAATTGACCGATTCCGCCGAGGCCGCCGAACACCAAATTCAGCAGTGCATAAATGCCGATCGCTAATGCCGTAGTAATTAAGATATACAGTGCATTGGTTTTAAGGTAATTTGAAAGCCGCTGCTTTAAGGCGTACTTATAGACAATATACGGTTCTAACCAAGCGGTCACCAAAAGGTTGCTGATGAAGGTGCCAAGCAGAACGCCCAGCACACCGAGGGATCTTGCCAAGATAATGGATACCACAATATTCATGATGGCTTCGATAAAGACACGGAAGCGGTCCTGCCAATAAAGACCGCACGCCGCCTTAAATTGCTCAGCCGCCTTTTGAACACCGATGAAGTAAAAGTTGATTGAAACGATAATGACAATGGGCAGGCCCATAATATAGCCGTCACCGATCCAGATGTGGATAAACGGCTCTAACAAGCAGGCAAGGCAAATAGTGCAGAAGGCATGCAAAAAATAATTCATAAAGAATATCTGCTTAAAGGTATCATACAGTTTTTCTTTATTCTTTTCGCCGACCGTTGCATTCAAATTGCCGACGCCTGCCGTCAGCGATTGCGTAAACATGGAGGTAAAGGTATTTACCATGTTTTTTAAGGTGAAATAGTTGGAATAAAGACCGACGTAGTTGACGCCCACAAAGCTTGAAATCACGATGCTGTCGGTGCAGTTGATAATCAGTGAACCTGCGCGGTTTAAAATCAGTGCTGCTGTATTCTTTATGATTTTATCCTTATCCTGCTTTTCCAATGCGGCAACCGATCCGCCGAAAAACTGCGGATACATCCTTTTGGCCTTCCACGAAACACACAGATTAATAATGATATTCTGCGCAGTTTGGATGACCAGATACACCAAAAACTGCTTGGTGATCAACAGGAAAATGATTTCAAGAATGTTGATGCCGATGATAACAACGGATTTTACAGAAGAAATAATATAATTCTTCTGATGTGCATTGATCACGCATTGCTTATCCATAAAGAAATAACCAATGCTAACGCCCGACAGAATAATCAGGTAGATGAGATAAATATTTTCCGGAATGTTGGGCTTATTCTTTAAGATGACATTCAAAAAGGGTGTTAGCCCAAGACCCAGCAAAAAGATGACGGTACCCATTGCCCAGTAGCAGCGCTTATACAACCGAAACAGGCTTTTGCATTTTTCGGTATCGCCGTCGGCAATAGGCTTATAAACACTGTAGGTGATGGCACTGCCGATGCCCACGTTGACAATTTCCAGCAGATTGATCACATTCAAAAAAAGTGCATCAATGCCGAGGTAGTTTTTACCGAGAATGTAAATAAAAACCGTTCGGGTCAGAAACGGGACAAGGGAAATGATTACCGTATTTACTATGCCATGCTTGAAGTTCCGTACCGCGTTTCGGATTCTGCTTTCTGCCATTCAAGTTCTTCCTTTTCTTTTTCCAGAATTCTCTTCTTCTGTTCCCCTATCATAACGATCAATCCCGGGATCAGGAACAGACATACCGTCGGGATAACTAAGTTAAGAAAGGTGGGTTGACAGAAATACATAATTACAAAAATCAAGAAATAGGAACCTAAATCACACTTCATTTCGTAGGAAAGCATTAATTCCTTCAACATTTTCATATACCGTCCGAACAAATACACCATATACCCGGTAAAGACTATGCCGTACCGCGCCGCATCGGAAAGCAACTGGGAATGGTCACGCACCACAAAGGTACTGTTGCCGGCACCCACGTAATACGAGCCGATACCGAAGCCGTAGGAACCCACGAATGTCCTCCAGTCCTCCTTCCAAAGATCCGTTCTGGCGGCAAATTCGCCCGTCGCATTGCCGGTGCCGATCGAATCGCCAAGGTCGTACAGCTTGGCTGAAATATACTTATTGTCGATAGAAGAAGATAAATGCTGCAGGGTAGATCCGATGGAATCACGGAGAATGAAGAAGCAGCCAAGCAAAAAGATGATTGCCACAAGCTTGACAGCCAAGCTTTGTTTTTGCAACAAAATGCCGACAATGGAAATAGCCGCACATACGACTGCAATGCCCGAAGAGGAAACGAAGACCATATAGTAACTTAAAATGCCGCATGCCAAAAGAATGATTCTGGTTTTTCGGTCCTTAATATCGCCCGACTGTACGAACGAACACAACACGCAACCAATCAGTGCAGCAGAATAAACGTGGTGTGTTGTACCGATGTTGGCCGAATAGTTTGTTTGCATGATTTCGTCGATATCCCTAATTTCACGGTAGGCGTAGTGGTCATCAGCGATAGCAGACGTATAAAAGGTTATCATCAAACCGATAAACAGTATGATCGTTACTATAGCAAGGTCTTTGCGCTGGTTGGTGAAAATATAATAATAAAATACAAAATAGCCGAAATACGGTGCCATCAGCAAAACGGCATGCGCACGCGCGTTACCGGCACCGATTACAACCACCAGAACATAGAAAACCATCAACAGCACAACACTGAAAAAACCGTTGTTCTTGATTTTGATCCATTCACGGTTGCACATCAGGGTCGTCAGCAACCATACACCCATTAAACTCATCATAATAAGCGTATAGCTTCTTCCCAACGTTTTACTCTGTAGATAGGGTATCGTCATGAATAACAATGCCAACGCAGTAACGAGTATGTTCACTTTACTAAGCGCTCCGCCCTTGCGTTCTCCGTAATATATCACCGATACAGCATCTCCTTCCAGCGATATTTAAAACATTTGTACAGCCGTACTTTAAAGCCGGACTGTACCGTATATTTTGGGGTACCCGATCACCGACGTGGGTACGCACATGGCATAAGCCGAAACAGAAGCATACCTTCTGGCACAGTTCATCATTTTCACGATACAATGATATCTCACAACTGTGCGTAGTTGCAGTGATTCTCCAATAAAGATACCCATCCGGCAGCTTTGTACTTTCCATACAGTCCCCGCATAGCAACGGTATCATCATTGCCGCGAATACAAACACGGGGTACAAAAGCAAATCGTATTCCATATTCTCAAATATATATTATAGCATATAATAAATAGATTGCAATACCTGTTTATTATTACCACGCTTGGTTATGATCAGGATGAAATTCACCGCAACGGTATCTTTCTCAAATATGACACCGCCGTTCTGCTTCGGAATGGTGAAGGCCGAATCGTGGGGGCAGTAGTTATTCCTCCGATAGCGGATAAACATACCGCTAATCTTTACCTTCCGGCATACGGGACATTGACGTAACGATTGCCTCACATTCGTGATTATCGCAACTGCCGTGAACATACATATAGCGTGTTTCTATATCTGTTCCGTTTCCTCTATAATCTGTTTTATTTCATCCTTCAAGGTGCGGCTGTCGTGCTTTTCGGCAAGCGACATTTGTACCTTGTTGTAATCAATTTCGGCCGCCACAGCCTTTTTAAGAGCCGCCGCGCAGGTTTCGGGCCACTTTGCATCGTAACAAAAAACGTGTTCATAGCAGAATTCCGAAAGATTTTTCATATTCGGCACAACGATTGGCTTACAAGCGGCACCGGCCTCGTAAATCAACCGTGACTGGTGCGCAATCGTCGGAGTAAACAGCACAACGTCCGCCTCGGCATAATACTGTGCAACATTTTTGGTGGGCGGAAGAATGCGAATCCTGTCCTTTACCGTTTCATCCGCCAATTTACTGCAAAGATTTTGATATTCTGCCGCTTTTCCCTTAGCGGAAGTACTTTGAAGCGGCTGTGCCGATACGATGTTCAGCCGAAATTCGGGCAGTTGCTTTAGGGCCAAAAGGGCAATATGGGTTCCCTTTAATTCTCGGATGCCGCCCAAAAACAGAATACTTTTGCCGGTTTCATCAATGTTCTTTTTCGGCAAAGCGGCATATTCCGAAAGATTGATTTTATCGTAAATCACCCGTTTATGAACGGACGAAAAACGATCAAACTGATTCTTATCGTACTGCGAAATATAGACGATCATATCAAAGGATGCCGCCATTTTTTTACGGATGTGTTCGGAAAAGACGGTATCGGGGAAGGTTTCGCGCTGGAAGCAGATGGCTTTTTTGCCGTACTTCTTTGCGATTTTTCCCATATAAAAAAGCGTCATGGAATTAACGATGACCAAATCGGCATCGGATTTTGCAATAATTCCGTCCATCTCTTTTTCGGCGCGAAAAATGTTATAAACGGCACTCCAATAAGGAAGCGCCAAACGGTTTATAACACCACCATTATAATAAGGGTGCGACATTCCCCACCGCACGGGATAAACCCGATAACTCTTTTGATTTAAAACGTCCATCGTAGCGGACGGCACTGAACGGTTGACGACCTCAACCGTATGGCCTGCATCAGAAAGGGCTTCTAAAATATGTTCCATACTGACCGATGCCCCGCCCCAGACACCTGCGTGATTGATAAAAAGTACCTTCATTTAAACAACCGCTTTACCTTAAATTTGTGACTTCAAGAAATCAGCCAAGCGTTTTCCCTGAAATTCGTAATTTTTGTGTTTAACCGCATAGGCACAGGATTTTTCGCCTTTGGCCTTTAATTCTGTGCTTTCCTTTTTCAAAACCGTTTGAATGGCCGTACCGATGGCTTCGGCGGTTTCGCCCTCGATCGAATAGATATAATCAAAATATTCCTTCGGGATGCCGCCCACGCGGGTGGAGGCAACCGCCGTTCCCGAGGTCATATATTCAAGAATTTTAGAGGGGAACGCATAGTTGGCGTGATCCTCCTCGGCAGATTTTACACTGATAAGCAAATGTGCCGCCTTTTCGTGCTCCAGCAGAACATTTCGGTCGACCTTGCCAAAGTAGGTGATGCGGTCGTCCTTTTGTTCGCACTCGTGAATGTAATCGATCAAATCACCGTAACCGAACAGCCACAGCCGATAGTCACCCTCGGTCTGCATAAAACCGTCCAACAGCTTATCAATATTAAAGCTTTTGGAAAGCGCACCGGCATACATCACGGTTTTTTTATCGGTCTTTTCGGTCGCTTCCAGTCCGTCGAAAATACCAGGGTCGGCAAAACCCTCCATCAACAACCACGGCTTATCTTCAATATTCATCCTGCGTGGCATATACTCCGTCAGGCAGATATAACTGTCAAAACGACCCTGTAGCCGCACCATATTACGGCTCATACGGTTGTTTAACATAGACTTTATGCCCTTCGTTTCGTGCATTTTATAAAGGTATTCCGGCAAATCGGAAACGATGCAACAGGTTTTGACGCCGAACAGCCGGCCCATGATCTGCGTCGGCTTAGAATAGGGCGGATAAACACTGTAATTCATCAATATTTTATCCTTTTCCTTGCGATTGCATACCAACCAACGAAACAACTGTGCATAAACGCTGATTTTAGCGGTCAGCTGCTTGGCGCCCATCAGATTTAAGCAGGGGATCCACCGAACTTCTTTACCGAAATTCAACGTTTCTTTTCGGCGGCCCCACGCAAGCATCGTGCCGCCAGGATAAGTGCTGACCGCAGGCAACGACAGTACCGTTGTATCGACGCCCGCTTCTTCCAGCCCCTTGACCAGCATATTTTCAAAATTGACCGGCGCATTAGACGGTTTTACCCGACTGCCGGCCACGATTTTATCCAACGTCTTATCGCTGATTAAAGAGCCTATAAAACAAACCTTCATTTTGAATCCTCCGAGTCATTTATTTGCTCGAAGAATTTACCGAATTCGTTATCGTAGGAATCCGGCTCGAAGGGTACCAGACCCCCGCCGGAATGAAAGGTCAGCTCGCTGAACCGGACAAGACCGTTATTTTCATACAGATCTACCCGAACAAAATCAAACGGGGCGGAAAGCTTTTCGGCGACCTGCGTTAATTCCTGCCGCTTTTCCGTTAAAGGATGGGGCAAACGGTCATACCCGAAACGCACAGGAACGGCATTCCAATCCCCATCAAACACGTTGGTGTAACGCTTTCCGTCTTTATCAATATCCTGACAAATCAGCCGTAGCTTGCCGTGGAAGCAGTACAGCCTATATTCGATCAAAGCATCATCAAATTCGATATATTTATCGCATAAAATCCTCGGTTTGATACGGTAGTAATTCTTTTCCCGATCTTTATAATAAAAATTCGTTTTAAGCCAGCGGGAAAACTTTTTAGCAGCTTCTTTCCGATTTAGCTTTTCCTTATCGGTCACTATCACATTAAAGCCGGAAGCGTGGGTCGCCTTTAGGGCAAACTGCTTGGGCAACACATCAAAGTCGATTTCTTCAAAGCTGTTAAAAACGCCGTAGATGGGATTTAAATATTCCGCTCCGACGGTGTTTTCCACGTATTTGCGCACCTCATACTTATCCGTATACTGCGCATAATCGTACTTTTTATCCTCAAACTTTGCGACGATAATATGCTCGTTAAAGGTCTTTGGATGTGCTGTGTCAAGCTTTTTGCCGAAAACGATACGGTACAGCAGTTTGGAATAATTTTCATCACTCAGCAGCCGCGGAAACCGCCCGAAAAATCGGATCACCACGGTTTTGACAGCCATTTTAATCCTCCACAGCATTATTACACCTCGTTAAAGCAGGCGATATACTGCCGGATAATGGCCTCGATGTCCAAGTGCTTTGTAATATGAGCCTGCGCGGCAACACACATTTTTTTAGATGCATCGCCGTCCATGGCACAGAGCTTTTCAACAGCCTCCGCAAAAGCCTGCGGCTGATTTAAGGGAATAGCATAACCGGCACCGGCTTCGTTGACGGCGTTCCACGGTGTCATATCGCTGATGATAACGGGGCGCTGATGCAATAGCGCCTCTACAATGGAGTGGCCGTAGTTTTCGCCGATCGTCGGCATATAGTAGGCGTGATACTGCGACACGGTTTTTCCGACGATGGTATGGTCGATCAACCCGCAATACCGCACGGAAACGTTCGGCGGAAGCGGAACGCTGAAGCACCGATCGTAATAAGCCTTGTTTTCGATCGGGCCGTAAATATCGTACTGCACGTTGCCGGTGACCGATTGCAACCGTTCAATGCCGTAAAGCAGGTTTTTGGTATCCTGAATGCGGGCAATAAAGCAAAGGCGAAGCGTTCCGGCCTGCTTTTCGATCGAACAAACCGCCTGCTTGTCTGCATAAGAAAAATTGTTGATGTCGTATATCCATTCCGGCTTAACGCCGATGTACCGCTTGATATCCGCCGCCTCTTCCCGACCGGTGGCCTGATAATTCACATTTTTCAGCAAACCCAAACATTTTAAGGCGCAGATATAGACGATTTTCTTCATTTTCCCGTCTGCAAAGCGTTTTTCACAGACCTCACCGCGCGGAGCAATGACCACGCCGACGTTTTTATTCTTTTTCTTATACCGCAATACCGGTAAAACGTCATCATAACTGAAAAAGCTGTTTTGATAAATGACGTCCGGCTGAATTTCTTCAATAATTCGATAGACGTTTTGCACGGTATGCTGACCGTGATTGAAATAATAAACCTTGCCGAAATCGTACTGCACCCACCCCTGCTCGATACCGGGGAGTTTTTCGGGTGAGCCGACCTCGTGGTTTTTGGAAATAACGATGATTTCAAATTCATCCTTGATCGCCTGCACCACATTCATAATGCTGACGATCGGCCCGCCGCCCCTTTTCTGCGGATAAAAGAGCGAGGCCATAATCAATAGTTTTCTCATACTCTTCCCTTACAGCAATTCTTTAAAGAGGTTTTCATACATCGGAACGATCTGCCCGACGTCGTACTGCTTTGAAACCTCACATAAATGTTGCTTATATTCTTTCAAGCGTTTCGGATTATCGACAATTTCTTCAATAACCCTTGCAGGCGCATTTTCATTGCCTGAAATCATACCTTTCCACAAAAGCGGAAGCGTCGTTCTTGGCGTTTCTGATGCAAAGAATGGCCGAGCCGGACGCTCAATACCTGTTCATCTTTTCAATCCCTTAAAATTGCTTAATCTCTTCTGAACAAATCTCTTGTATAAACCTTATCGGCAACATCATCCAGCACGGAATCGTATCGGTTGGCGATGATGGCCATACTCATCTTTTTGAATTTCGCCAGATCGCCGATCACCCGACTACCGAAGAATGTGCTGCCGCTTTCCAGTGTCGGTTCATAGATAACTACCTCGGCTCCTTTGGCCTTGATACGCTTCATAATGCCCTGAATGGAGGATTGACGAAAATTGTCGCTGTTGCTTTTCATCGTCAGACGATAGACACCGATGACGCATTTCTTCTCGTTTTCCGAATCGAAATCGCCGCGATTGTAATAATCGTAATAACCTACTTTGGCAAGCACACGGTCGGCAATGAAATCCTTACGGGTGCGGTTGCTTTCCACGATCGCACTGATCATATTTTCCGGAACATCCGCATAGTTTGCCAACAGTTGCTTCGCATCCTTGGGCAGACAGTAGCCACCGTAACCGAAAGACGGGTTGTTATAATGCGAGCCGATGCGCGGATCCAGGCAAACGCCGTTGATAATCGCTTCGGTATCAAGGCCCTTCATTTCCGCATAGGTGTCCAACTCGTTGAAATAGGACACACGCAACGCCAAATAGGTATTGGCAAACAACTTGACGGCTTCGGCTTCGGCAAAACCCATAAACAGCGTGGCAACGTCTTCCTTCAAAGCACCGTCTTTCAAAAGAGCGGCAAATTCTTCGGCTTTTGCACGGCTTTTCTCATCACAGGAAACGATGATGCGAGCAGGGTACAGATTATCGTACAACGCCTTGGACTCCCGCAAGAATTCCGGACTGAACAGGATGTTTTCGGTATGATGCTTTTCGCGCATGGAAACGGTATAACCGACCGGAACGGTCGACTTGATAATGATGGTGGCATTCGGATTGACCTGCAATACCGCTTTAATAACTTTTTCTACCGCGGAGCAATCAAAAAAATTTTTGTGGTTGTCGTAGTTGGTCGGTACGGCAACAATTACAAACTCCGCTTCTCTATATGCCGTTACACCGTCGAGAGTTGCAGTCAAATCCAGTTTCTTTTCGGCTAAATACTTTCCGATACAGTCGTCCTGAATCGGACTGATTCGCCGATTGATCTTATCCACCTTTTCAGGAACGACATCAACAGCAGTCACATGGTTTTTCTGTGCCAATAAAACCGCCAGCGACAACCCCACATATCCGGCTCCCGCAACAACAATATTTCGTCCGCCCATAGTTATTCTCTCTTTATCAAAACATAAAAATTGTTTGACCGTGCGTTTTTATTCCCCGATCAAAAGCGCACACCTGATGAAATGTCGTGATTTTAGGCATTAAAATCCAAAATAATACATTTTATTATATCATATTCCATTCAAATCGTCAATGTTTTGTTGCGAATTAAAGCTTTTCAGTTCTGCTTTTTGTTTTGAAGTGCAAGCGAGTTGTTTTGACCTAAATATACATCTTACGCCATTCTTCCCGACAAAAAAGAGCCGTGCATTTTGCACGGCTCCGTAACTGTCATTTCTTACTTTTTTTCCTGCGCAGGCGGATCATAACGATCACGATTCCCGTGCACAGCGCAGCGGCGCCGCAAACGACGCCGATTGCAATCGGCAAAAGCATTTTCAGTGCATTCGTTCCCGCTTTCGCAGAGGCTTCCTTTTCCGCGGCCGGTTTCCAAAGTTCATCGTACTTGCCGGCAAGCAGATCGCCAAATCCAGCATCCGTTTCGACCGCCGTCGGAACGGCGGGTGCATCGTCACGGTCGACAAGGCAGAACGACCAATAATGCTGACCGTCCTTTTCTTCATATTTCAGTTTTGCATAGGCGTGGAATTCTTTATCATCCGCCGAATCGCCCGTGACGTGGGACATTTTTTCGGAATAATCGAAGAAAACGTGGAAATATTCGCCGTCAAACAAAACTTCGGAATATTTCAGCGCGGTTTCAACGATACTGCCGATGCCGCCCAACCCCGCATAATAGTAGCCGTCTTTCAGATACGCATTCGGTATGATAGTATCCGAAAGATCGCCCGAAATCCATTCTTTTATATCGTCTGCTGAGCAGTTAAAGACGTCCTGCGCAAAGGCATCGAAGCTTTCGGCATTGTAGCGCACGTAACCGCCGAAATCATCAAATTTCTTCAGCGGGTCGCTGCCGTCCTGCGAAGTACTGAATTCCTTACAGTCATCGGCACCGGGGTACGGATAGTCTGCAAAATAGCCGGTCAGCACCCACGGCATCAATTTTTGCCACGATTCGGGGTCTTCACAGTCGTAATCGGTATTTTCATAGTTACCGGCGAAAAACAGCAGTTGCAGTAAGGCATTTTCTAAATCCCTGGGCACCGTCTGCGGGCGGATAGACACATATTTTGCATCTGCATCAAGCTTGATTTCGCGGTGCTTAACAGGTTTTGGGATTTCGTAGCCGTATTTTGCAAGAAAATCCGTCCAGCTGCCGGAAAGGATCTCTTCAACCGACACTTCCTCCAGTTTTTCGGTTGATTCACGGCAAGCATGGTACAGTTGCTCGTCCTCGGTTTTTCGATAAAAATAAAAGGTATCACCGTATTCGTCTTTTTCGATTTCAAACGTGCCGTCCAACGGATAGTACTCATGGGTCATTTCGTCCTGCTCGACCAATACCTCGGTTCTTTTCAGCTTTCCGTTTTGGACCGAATAATAATCGCCCTCATATTGACCCATATTGCCGTTACACCAGTAAAGGCCGGGGTATTTTTTATCGGCGAGAATTTCAAAGGCGCCGATACGGAATCCCGCGTTTCCGAGAAAAACGACCTTGCCGCCCGAAATACCAAACACGTTATACTCTGCGCCGGCTTCGGACATACTGCCATTGTAGGAAATCAGCTCGGGAATGCCGTCGCCCGAAAGGTCGTGCAGGGCAAAGGTGTACGGATCCGCTTCGTCGGTATCATACTCGCCCAATTTCAAATACTGCTTGTCCTTGATGAATTTTTCGTAAACGGCACTCCATTCCCCCACCGGTGTCGCCGAAACCGAAAACGCACCGGCAAAGCAACCAAAGCACAGCACCGACGCCAGCAAAACGGCAAAAATGCGTCTTAACATAAAGTATTCCCCTTTTTTCGACAAATTATGCTTTTATTATACCGTCTGAAAAACCACTTGCAAAGTTACAAGTGTTTACAAAAAGAAAAAACCACCCGATTGGGTGGTTTTGGTGGAGACTGCGCGGCTCGAACGCGCGACCTCCTGCGTGTGAAGCAGGCACTCTGACCAGCTGAGCTAAGCCTCCGTGTGCGATATAGTATAGCATATTTATTCGGCGGTTGCAAGGGGCAATTTGCAAATTTACAAAAAAAGCGTTCGCACACACCTGAGCGAACGCTTTTCCCTTTATTTTTTGCAAAAAATAATGTTTAAATTAAGCCTTGTTCAACTTGTTGGTAAGTTGAGACTTCTTTCTGGCAGCGTTATTCTTGTGAATAATGCCCTTAACAGCGGCCTGATCGATCTTCTTGACAGCGGCCTTGACGGTTTCGCCGGCGTCAGGAGCTTTGGCGTCGATAGCGGCGTCAGCCTTTTTAATCGCGGTTCTCAAAGCAGAACGGTAAGCTTTATTGCGTTCGTTATTAACCTTAGCAACGAGCACACGCTTCTTCGCAGATTTGATATTCGGCATCGTGACACCTCCTTAAATGTAGTAATAAACGGCAGAGCAGTTCACGGACCTGCTACACCAGAGTAATACTTATGATAGCACACTTCTTTTCGTTTTGCAACAGTTTTTTGAAAAAAATTCCGAAAAATCGTCTTATTTCGCAAAAAACGCTTGACAAAACGGCTTTTTGATACTATAATACTCGTGTTGCTGATCCGAAGACAGCAGGTGACCTTTTGGTCGTAAGGCTTTGCCGCCTGCCGAGGTGCGCATGAATAATACGTTTGTATCTTCATGTCCATCCCGCTTCGGGGTGGATATTTTTTTATCGGTTCGGCACAAAACATTTTCTTTTTCGGAGGTGAAAATTTTTATGCCGAACGCAAAGGTTTTGGAGCAGAAGCAGCAACTCGTTGCAGATCTGAAAGAAAAGCTGAGCGCCGCCGTTGCAGGTATTGTCGTTGATTACAAGGGCACTACCGTTGAGGACGACACCAAGCTTCGTAAAGAACTGCGTGAAGCAGGTATCCAGTACTTCGTTGTGAAGAACACCCTGCTGTCCCGTGCTGTGGAAGGCACCGATCTCGCCGGTATGCAATCCGTTTTGGAAGGCACCACCGCTATCGCCCTTTCCAATGAGGACTACACTGCCGCCGCTCGTATCTTGAGCAAGTTTGCCGAAGATCACGAAAACTTCAACATCAAGACAGGTTTCCTGGATGGCGAAGTCATCGGTCTCGACAAGATCGACGCTCTGGCAAAACTGCCGACCAAGGAAGTCCTGCTGGCTACCGTCTGCAACGTTTTCCAGGCACCGATCGCCGCATTCGCACGTGCTGTTCAGGCCATCGTTGATAAAAACGGTGAAGGTGAACCCGCTGCTGAATAATTCATTTTGAAAACAAAAATTTATTTTATTTAAAATTTGGAGGAAAATAAAATGGCATCTGAAAAGATTACTGCTATGATTGAAGAGTTAAAGACTCTTACCGTTCTGGAACTTTCCGAACTCGTAAAGGCTGTTGAAGAAGAATTTGGCGTTTCCGCCGCTGCTGCTGTTGCAGTTGCTGCCCCGGCTGCCGGTGGCGCTGCTGCTGCTGAAGAAAAGACCGAATTTGACGTCGTTCTGGCTAACGCCGGCGATCAGAAGATCAAGGTCATCAAGGTTGTTCGTGAAATCACCGGCCTCGGCCTTGCTGAAGCTAAGGCTTTGGTTGACGGCGCTCCGAAGACCCTCAAGGAAGGCGTTGCTAAGGAAGAAGCCGAAGACATTAAGGCTAAGATCGCTGAAGTTGGCGGTACTGTCGAACTGAAGTAATTTATTACTTTTCGATAACGAAACCCCACGGGAAATCCCGTGGGGTTTTTGCTTACAAAAAACGGACGGCTTACGCCGCCCGTTTTTATTTTCTCAACAATTTTCTTACCACATAACTTGCCGCAAGCAGGCCGGCGGATGCCGGTACGAACATCATACTGCCGGGGTTGGGGCGGCCGTTTTCCCGCGTGCCGCTGTTTTCATCCGGCACAAGGGGTTTTTCATCCGACCAAACAACGGTCAGTGCCGAAACACCGCGTTTTTTCAATTCGTTACGCATTACCCGACAAAGCGGGCAGGTGTTGGTTTCATAAAGGTCGCTGATTTGAAGCCGTGACGGGTCTAACTTGTTGCCCGTACCCGTAACACTGATCAGCGGCACGTTTTTTTCGGTACAGATTTGTGCCAAATGCAGTTTTAAGGTGACGTTATCCACTGCATCTACAACAAAATCGAAATCTTTTAACGGCAGATCGGTCTGTGGGGTGACAAACCCGTCCTGCACGACCGTTTGCACCGCCGGATCAATATCGGCAATGCGGTCGGCCAGCACCTCTGCCTTGGACTTGCCCACCGTACTTTTCATCGCCTGCAGTTGGCGGTTGCGGTTGCTTTCGGCGACCGTATCCTTATCGTACAAATACAGCCGACCGATGCCGCTGCGTGCCAACGCTTCGACCGCAACGGAGCCGACGCCGCCAAGCCCGATGACCGCAACGGTGCTGTTCTGCAATTTTTGAAGCCCGTCTTCCCCGATGAGGCTGACGGTGCGTGCATCCTGCTCTCTCATATCAGCAACGTCCCAATTTCTTTAAGTAATACGGAATTTCGTCCTCGAAAGCGACGGCATAGGTCATTTCGGGGTGCATATCAAAGGTGCGGCGAATACAAACGCAGGTGAAATCGACCGCAATTTCCACCGATTCGATAAGCGTTTTGCCGTTCATCAACGCCCCCGTCAGCGAGCTTGCAAACAAATCACCCGTACCGTGGTAGAAAGCGTTGATGCGTTCGGAAGCAACAAAGGTACGCACGCCGTCCTTTTGGCAGACGGCACCAAGCGTCTTATCGTCGTAATAGACGCCGGTCAGCACGATATCGGCCGAGGTCATCTCGGTCAGGCCGTCCATCAATTCGTTGATATAATCTTTTGTATAGGAGCCTTCGCAATACGGTAATCCGAGCATCATTGCCGCTTCGGTGATATTGGGCGTGATGATATCCGCCATTTCACAAAGTTTTTTCATTTCAAGCGGGAAATCCGCCGGAAAACCGCCGTACAGCTTGCCGTGATCGGCCATAGCCGGATCGACCAGCAAAAAGCCACCCGGTTTACGGATTTTATCGACCGCCTGCATGACGATGCCGACCTGCTCTTTCGAGCCGAGATAGCCGGTATACACCGCATCGACCGCAATGTCGGACTTCTGCCAATGCTCCGCCACGGGGAGGATATCGTCGGTCAGATCCCGAAAGGTGTAGCCCGAAAATCCGCCCGTATGGGTGGAAAGCACCGCTGTCGGAATAATGGGGGTTTCGATTCCCGCCGCCGACAGCACCGGCAGTGCCACGGTCAGCGAGCATTTTCCGAAGCAGGAAATATCGTGAATGGCAGCAACTCTTTTTTGCATTGCTTTGCTCCTCTCTTTAAGCCTTACCCGAGTTTTTTGGGGCAGATATCCGTCAGCGGACAAATATCGCAGTTGGCCTTCCGTGCCGTACAGATCTCCCGACCGAAAACCACCGAGCGGTGACAGAAATCGGAGGATTTTTCGGGCGGCAACAGTTTTTTCATTTCCATTTCGACCTTATAGGGGTCACGCGTTGTGACCAAACCCAGTCGATTGCAAAGACGGATAAAGTGCGTATCGGTCACAACGGCGGGTTTGCCGTAAATATCGCCGCAAACCAAATTTGCGGTCTTTCGCCCGACACCGGGCAGTAAAGTCAGTTCTTCGATCGTATCAGGGACTCTGCCGCCGAACTTTTCGCACAGCATTTTGCCGATGCCGACCAAGTCCTTTGCCTTTGTTTTGTAAAGACCGCAGGTTTTAATGTATTCTTCGACCGATTCGATCGGTGCATTCGCCATTTTCTCGGCCGTAGGATATGCCGCAAACAATGCCGGCGTGACCAAATTTACCCGCGCGTCGGTACACTGTGCCGAAAGGCGGGTGGCGATCAGCAGTTGAAACGGATCGGTATACTGCAAAGAGCAGAAGGCCTGCGGATAGTACTGTTCCAGCAGGCGGACAGCCTCAGCCGCGCGCTCCTTTTTTCGCATAGTTTACACCCTCCAATTTTAAATCGCCGGGACGGATCCAACCGGCCTTACGCATACCCTCGGCAATTGCCAACGCAAGCAGTGCCGGTGCAACGAAATGCATACCGATAATTTCAAGCAACGCCACCGTGCCGGAAGTACCGGCGGCGGTCATTGCGGCATAGGCCTGAAACTGACCGACCAATCCTGCCGAGCCCATACCCGAGCCGATGGCGGTGTTGGTCATTTTCAAAACCATCGTAGAAACCGGTGCCAAAATAGCGCTGGAAAGAATGGCCGGCACCCAAATCAGCGGGCGGCGAACGATATTGGGCATTTGCAACATAGAGGTGCCAAGTCCCTGCGCGATCAATCCGCCGGTTTTGTTTTCACGGTAGCTGATGACGGCAAAGCCGACCATGTTGCAGCAGCAACCGATGGCCGCAGCACCTGCCGCAAGACCGGACATCCCGACCGTAATACCAATCGCCGCCGAGGAAATCGGCAGAGTGAGCAAAATGCCCATCACGACCGAGACGACAATGCCAAACCAGAACGGATGCGCCGTAACGCTGACGTCGACGATATTTCCGATCCAACGCATTGCAATTGAAATATACGGGCCGACAAACATGGCAACCGCACCGCCTGCCAAAATGCAGGACAGCGGGGTCAAAATAATATCTACCGGCGTTTTGCCCGAAATCAGTGCGCCGATTTCGACCGCAATATAGGCGGCAACAAAAGCGCCGAGCGGCTCGCCGGGATTAAACTTGCCGGTGTTGGCGTTAATAACGCTAATCAGCGTGAACGCACGTGCCGGAAATGCGCCGATCATACCGGCAACCGCCGCCGAAACGGTGGTAAGCGGTGTGGCTTTCAGCTTTACGGCAACACCCACGCCGATACCGGCACCGGTGATCAGCTTTGCCACGTTACCCATTTCGATTAGGTAAGTGCCGATCGGACCACCGCAGATCACACCGATTTGTTCCAAAATCGTTCCGACGATCAGCGTAGCGAACAAGCCCTGCGCCATACCGGAAAGACCGTCAATAAACAGACGGTTTAAAAATTTCCTCATCCTTTTACTTCCCCTTTTCATAACAGATTTATTGACAGTATTATATTCTTTTTACCGCTTTTTTTCAATAATAAATTCGCTTGATGGGTTAAAAACGGCAATTCGGCGTATTTTATGTGCGTTTTACTTGACATTTTTGTAATTTCAGCATATAATATTCCTATTGTTTCCCTACTATTTTTATTAAAGGTGGTTTTGGAATTATGGCCAAGACATTTAAAGTTACCGCAGAAGGTAAAAAGAAGCTGGAAGACGAGCTTGAACAGTTGAAAACCGTCGGTCGTACCGACATTGCGGAAAAAATCAAAGTTGCCCGCGGCTACGGTGACCTTTCCGAAAACAGCGAATATGACGAAGCCAAGAACGAACAGGCTAAAATGGAAGCCCGTATCGTCGAGCTGGAAGCCATGCTGAAAAACGTAGAAATCATCAAAGACGGCAAAGGCACCGCCAAAAAGGCCGACGTCGGTCTTTCGGTTACCGTTAAAAACGAAAAATTGGATAAAGAATTCACCTGGCGCATCGTCGGCTCGACCGAAGCCGATCCCAGAGCCGGTAAGATTTCCGACGAATGCCCCGTCGGAAAAGCGCTGATCGGCCACAAGGTCGGTGAAACCGTCACCGCCGAAGAAAACGGTCGTGAGGTCGGTTCCTTCACCATTCTTGCAATTTCCAAATAAGATAACACGAGCGGGCAGAAATTTCTGCCCGTTTTTTACAGAAAGGATTTGAATAGTATGCCGGAAAATAACAACGCACCCGTGCAGGATTTGAACGAGCTGTTGCAAATTCGACGTGACA
>JAKSQF010000060.1 GCA_024404235.1 Clostridia bacterium
GACGGAGGCGTTTTGGTTTTCGATGATTATAAAACTTTTCCGAGGAAGTCTTTTAAGCGGGGGCTCTTCGGGTTGCCGAAGACCTCGTCGGGGGTGCCTTCCTCCATGATGATACCTTCATCAATGAACAGCACACGATCTGCCACCTCACGGGCAAAGCCCATTTCGTGGGTAACCACGACCATTGTCATACCCATCTGCGCAAGGTCTTTCATAACCGACAGCACTTCGCCGACCATTTCGGGGTCAAGGGCGCTGGTCGGTTCGTCAAACAGCATCACGTCGGGATTCATCGCCAACGCACGAACAATGGCCACACGCTGCTTCTGACCGCCCGAAAGCTGGGAAGGATAGGCGCTTGCACGGTCGGCAAGACCGACCTTATCAAGCAGTTTTAACGCACGATCCTCGGCATCTGCCTTGGAATTTTTCAACAGCTTAATAGGGGCAAGGGTCATATTTTTCAGTACCGTCATATGCGGGAACAGATTGAACTGCTGGAACACCATGCCCATCTTCATACGGTGGTGGTTGATGTTGACCGACTTGTCGGTAATATCGGTGCCTTCAAAGAAGATGTGACCGCCGGTCGGCTCCTCCAAAAGATTGAGGGTGCGTAAGAAGGTGGATTTGCCCGAGCCGGACGGCCCGATGATGACCACGACCTCGCCCTTTTTGATGTCGGTCGTGATGCCCTTCAGCACCTTGATTTCGCCGAAGGCCTTTTCCAGACCGTCGACCTTGATCAAAACTTCGTTATCAGTGATCACTCTTGCGCAGCCTCCTTTCCAACAGACCGACCAAACGGGTCAGAATCAATACGATAATCAGATAAATGACCGCAACGGCGATCAGCGGCATAAAGTTGCTGTAGGTCAGCGAACGAATTTTTAATCCGCCCTGCGTCAGATCGGCAACACCGATGTAGAACGCAACCGACGATTCTTTCAGCAGGGTGATGAATTCGTTTGCCAATGCCGGCAGAACGGCCTTAAAGGCTTGCGGAATAATGATATGTACCATGGTGGGCGCAAAGCCGAAGCCTAAACTGCGGCCGGCTTCGTTTTGTCCGCGATCGACCGACATAATACCGCCACGCACGATTTCGGCAACGTATGCGCCGGAGTTTAATCCGAAGCACAGCACTGCTGCGGGGAATTTATCCACGCCGGCAGGCAGAAGAATGACGAAATAAATGATCAACAACTGTACCATAACCGGCGTTCCGCGTACCAGTGTTAAGTAAAGGGCGCAGATTTTATCGGCAATTTTCAGCTTGCCGGTTGTTTGGCAGGTACAACGGATAATGGCCACGATAAAGCCGATGAAAACACCCAGCAAAGCCGCCAAAGCCGTGATGGCTAATGTAGTCATCAAACCGTTCCATAGGTATTGCCATCTTGCTTTAGTAATAAAGTTGCGGGTAAACTGATCTTTAAACGAATTCCACTGTTTTTGCAAGGCACTTCCGGTATCCGGTTTTTGACTGTCATAGTTGGTCAGGGCCAGCTTGGCAACAATGCCGCCACGCAGGGTTCCGTTGTTGGCAATATTTACGGTTTTGCCCTTGTGCTCGATTTCGGTAATGCCGTTCACCGTTTTTTGGAAGGTCAACAGACCGCCGGTGCAGGTGTCTACGGTTTTGTCATCTAAGTACAGGTCAAAACGGCCTTTTTCGGTTTCGTAAAGATACAGCGTTGTCTCGCCCGAGGTCATTTCGGCCTGCTCGACCAATTCAAGGATATCGTCACGCATATAAATGCCGATATCGGTCGCGCTGACCTTTTTTGTCGGATCCTTGATTTGTATTTCAAAATGGTCGTAGGCGGTTTCCAACAGTTCCTTAGCCTTAGAGGTTACAGTACTGAGATCCTTGACGGTGTAGCTGCAATTCAGCAAAACGTCCTTTTCCTTGCCGTATTCAATCGAATTGACGGTAATCTGCATATTTTCCAGTACCGCTTTGGTACCGGTCGCCGTTGCCGGCGAAAGTGCGGAAAAGGTTTTGTCGACGTATTGCTGCGCTTCTTTGACCGAAATATCCTGCGAAACCTTGCCGGGCCCTGCAAGCAGCATTATGCCGAGAACGACCACTGCTGCAAGCAGTACCGCTGCAACGGAAATCCATATTGCAAGTCTTTTTTTGTTTGTATTCATATTGTCTCCAATAGCAGAAAATAGGAATGATTGCTCATTCCTACTTTCAGATGATTATAAAATTGATGGTCGGTGATTACTTAATGTACTTTGCAACGATCTTTGCAACAGTACCGTCAGCAATCAGCTCTTCCAAAGCAACGTCAACGGCATCCTTCAAAGCGGTGTTGCCCTTCTTGATGCAGATGGCGTAATCTTCGTCGGCATAAGCAGTATCCAGAACCTTCAAGCCTTTGTTATTGGCAACATAAGCCTTGGCCGGCTCGTTGTCGATGATAACACAGTCGATGTCGCCGCCAAGCAGAGCAACAACGGCTTCGTTACCGGTGGTGTACTGGGTAACCAAATCTTCGCCGAAATCGTCAACCGAGTAGATGTCACCGGTGGTGCCCAACTGAACGCCAACCTTGTAAGCGGCACCTTCTGCGAACAGATCGTCAACCGTCGTGATCGGGGAATCTTCTTTAACGATGATAGCCTGAACGCCGTTTGCGTAGCTGATGGAGAAGTCAACTTCCTTCAAACGGTCTTCGTTGACGGTCATACCGGCCATACCGAAGTCGACCGAGTCAGCCTGAACAGCCGAGATGATGGAAGCGAATTCCATGTCTTCGATAACCAGTTCCAAACCGAGTTTCTTGGCGATTTCGCCGGCGATTTCAGCATCAATACCGATGATCTTGCCGCCTTCGTGATATTCATACGGAGGGAAGGAAGCGTTGGTAGCCATGATCAGCTTGCCGTCTTTAACGGTCTTTACAGCCGTGGTGGCAACATCGGTTTGAGATTCGGTTTTCTTGGCGTCGGATTTCTTCGCGTCCTTACCGCAGGCGGCGAATGCGAAAACCAAGCTCAGGCAAAGAATGATTGCAAGTACTTTTTTCATTTTTTACTCCTCATTTCATCTTATTTTTTAAAGGATGTTGTCATTATATCACGCAGTATTATAAATGTCAAGTACATTTTGCAAAAATATTCAACATTGTTTTTTCAAAAACGGGGAAAATAACCGTATATTTTTCATAAAATGCGCCGATTTACCCATTTTATTGGGGAATATGCAGAAACACATCCACAACAAAATGAAAGAATATGCAATAATGCTGCATAAAATTTCATCAAAAAATATGCTCCGCCCGAATTTTCCAGTCGGTCGATAACCGATCCAGCCGAAAACGAATCAGATGCAGATCGGCTTTGAAATCGAAGTCGTTATCGGTTTCGGCAAGCAGGGTCAGCTGCTCGGTAATGTCGTCCACGGTTTTGCGGTTGACAAAAACGAATAGCAGCTCACGGTGATTTTTCCAGTAATCGGCGGCTTGGCGGGCAATACTTTCGGCTTTTTCGGTGTCGCCGCTTGCAAGAGCGGTTTCAGCACGGGTCAAAAGCGCGGTGCTTGTTTGACAAACGTCGCCGACACGCACCGCCCCGAAAACGCAGGTCAAAACCACGGCAACCGTCAGCAGAATGGCGATGATCAGTCTTTTCATTCGGCGTCCTCCTTTGTTTTCGGTACGACGCAAACGTTACCGTAACAATCCATTGTCATTAAAAATACGTCGACTATTTTTAAATTCTGTTCCTGCAGGCGGTGTTCCACGTCGACTTCACGAAGCGCCAACGCCGTTAATGATTCGCTTACCACCCGTCCGTCGCTGATAATCGGCAGCGCCAACCCGATTTTTTGGTTACCTGTTTGATCGCTGTTTTTCAGCACACTTAAGTTTCCGCTGGTTTCAAGCACGGCAAAAGCTACGTCGGCAAGGTCGAACACGTCCTGCCCGCGCAATAACTCAATCAGATCGGGTACGGTCATCCGCACCCGACGCATCGCCGCTTGATCGACATTTCCGTGCTGAATAATAACCACCGATTGCCCGCTTAACAGTTTACGAAAATAAAAGCTTTTCAGCGAAATGACCGAAAGCAAAATTTCCAAAATCACCAGCACCGCAATGGTAACGGCGCCGTATAAAAGCGGTTGGCTCGGGTCCTGCAGGGGCACGGCGGCAATTTCCGAAATCAGCAGGGTAATGACCAGCTCGCTCGGTTGCAGGTCGCCGATTTGCCGTTTGCCCATCAGCCGCACGGCGAAAATGACCAGCAGATATAAAATAACGGTACGCATAATAATCGAAATCAAAAAAATCACCCGATTTATTATGCCCGCCTTTTCGGATGTTAGAACTTGAAAATGCGACAGATAGATGTTAAAATACATATAGTTTTATAGGTTAAAGGAGATTATTATGCAACGGGTTAATTTTGTAAAGCTTTGCGAAAGTGCAATCGTTCCCACTTACGGCAGTGAATTTTCTGCCGGAGCGGATCTTCATAACTGCGAAGGTGATATTACCATCCTTCCCGGACAGACGGTGCTGATCCATACCGGCATCGCTCTGCAAATTCCCGAAGGCTTGGTCGGTCTTGTGTATGCCCGCAGCGGCATTGCAACAAAACGGGGATTGGCACCTGCCAATAAGGTCGGCGTGATCGACTGCGACTACCGCGGAGAAATTATGGTACCGCTGCACAATCATTCCGACGAACCGCAAACGGTGGCGGCGGGCGAGCGTGTTGCTCAAATCGTGTTGACACCATATATCACGGCTGATTTTACCGAGGTTGATACCCTTGACGATACCGCACGCGGTACGGGCGGATTTGGTTCGACAGGGCGGTAAATAATGAAAACAAAAAAGAATTATAAAAAAACGCAGTTTGCGTGTTATTTGGGGTTTGTAACGCAGGCGATTTGTGCAAATTTTGTGCCCCTGCTGTTTTTAACGTTTCATAAGACTTATAACGTATCTTTCGGTATGTTGGCTATGATCTCGACCTGCTTTTTTGTCACCCAGCTGGTGGTTGATTTTCTTTGCACGGGAATCGTCGATAAGCTTGGTTACAGGGCGTGTATTATTGCCGCAGAGGTAACGTCGGGTCTCGGTCTTGCAGGACTGGCTTTTTTGCCGGATCTACTGCCGTCGCCATTCTGCGGAATTCTTGTCTGCGTTATCGTTTATGCCGTCGGAAGCGGTTTGACCGAGGTGCTTGTAAGCCCGATTATCGAAGCGTGCCCCTTTGAAAACAAAGATACCATGATGAGCCTGCTGCATTCCTTCTACTGTTGGGGATGGGTCGGCGTTGTGTTAGGCTCTACGGCCTTTTTTGCGGTCTTCGGCATCGAGCATTGGCGGATAGCGGCGCTTATTTGGTCGGTCGTTCCCTTGTATAATATCTTTAACTTTGCCACCTGCCCGATAGAATCGCTGGTGGAAGAGGGAAAGAGTATGACTATGCCGCAGCTTTTCAAAACAAAAGCCTTTTGGGTTTTCATTGTTTTGATGATCTGTGCCGGTGCGTCGGAAATCTCCATGGGGCAGTGGGCGTCGGCGTTTGCCGAATCGGCATTGCACGTTTCAAAAACGGTCGGTGACCTTGCCGGACCGTGTGGGTTTGCCGTATGTATGGGTATCAGCCGATTGCTCTACGGTAAATTCGGCGAAAAGGTCGATTTAACGGTTTTTATGATGGCATCGGGTACGATGTGCCTTGTGTGCTATCTGGTTTCAGGTTTGGCCGCCATTCCTTTTGTCGGCTTATTGGGCTGTGCGGCGTGCGGTTTTTCCGTTGGAATTATGTGGCCGGGGTCGATCAGCATTTCATCGCAGATCCTGCCGACGGGTGGCACGGCAATGTTTGCCCTCCTTGCTCTTGCGGGTGATTTGGGCGGCTCGGTCGGGCCTGCCATCGTCGGAACCGTATCCCAAAAAGCGGCAAATAATTTGCAGACAGGCGTTCTTGCAGGTATCGGTTTTCCCGTTTTTTTGGTGCTTTCGGTATTGTATATCCGTAAAAAGTATAAAGCGTCCGGCAAAGCATAAATTTTTACAAAAACAAATAACCCGTCGAAGAGTGATTTTCCTCTCCTCGGCGGGCATTTTATTTGGGTAAACTGGGATTTGTTTTTTCTGTTCTCAGCATCAAAGTTATTTTTTAACGGCATTTTTCAGTGAATTGCCGTTAATAGCTAATCCTTTTGACGGAGTTTATTTTCTCAAATAAAATGTGTCCAAGCATGCTCCTCCGTTTCGGGAAGGCCAAACTTTTCTTTTCCTAATTGAATACTTCTCATCAAGAAAACGATATTTCTTGCTAAAACTCTCATCGTCTGTTTGCCTTCCTCGTCCATTTCAGCTTCGCCTTGACTTCTGCCATGGATAGAATTCCAGTACTGACTTGATGCAATTGGCATATTGCTTATCGTAAAATATTTGTTAAGTTCATCAAATGTTGCCGAACACCCACCGCGCCTTGCACACACAACACTCGCACCGACTTTCATGGTTTTATCAAAATGAGTGCTGTAGAATAATCTGTCAAGAACGGCGATAAGCGTGGCATTCGCGGATGCATAATACACCGGAGATGCTACAATAAGTCCGTCTGCCTCTTGAAACTTAGGTGCAAGTTCATTCACAACGTCATTAAATACACATTTTCCTGTTTTGCTGCATTTTCCACAGGCAATGCATCCTCTTACTTCTTTTGTGCCGACCTGTATAACTTCTGCTTCTATATTTTCCGTTTCAAATATCTTCACCATTTCTCTTATGGCTATTGACGTATTTCCATCCGTTCTCGGACTACCGTTTAATATCAATACTTTCATTACAATTTTCTCCTTTAATTATTCTGTTTTCTGCTTGGCATAGTTTTGAAAATCAAAATTTAATATCTCCGCAAATTCTGATTTATCGACACGCCATATATTTTTGTTGTAAAAATCGCTTTTACAGCACAATCAGCTCTTTCGGGGTCTTTGTCAAATTTTCGCATCCCGATTCGGTCACGTAAACCATATCCTCAATGCGTACCCCGAACTTGCCGGGCAGGTAAATGCCGGGTTCTACCGTCATAATCGTGCCGACCTTTAATTCCGTTTCATCTCGTGGACTGCAGGTCGGGTTTTCGTGAATTTCAAGTCCTACGCTGTGCCCTAAAGAATGGCCGAAATACTCGCCGTAGCCGGCATTTTTAATGATGTCACGGGCGACGGTATCGGCTTCCTTGCCGGTCACCCCTGCACGGATAAAATCAAGGGCGGCTTTCTGTGCCTTTAATACCGTTTCGTAAACGGTGCGTTGCTCGTCACTCACTTTGCCGATAGCAACGGTGCGTGTCATATCCGAACGGTAGCCGTTTACCACGGCACCGAAGTCCATCGTTACAAAATCACCGTTTTCCATTACCTTTTCACTCGGTACGCCGTGCGGCACCGAAGAATTTTTGCCCGAAACAACGATAAAATCAAAGGAAACACCCTCACTGCCGAGCTTTCGCATAAAGAATTCCATTTCCAAGGCTACTTCCATATCGGTGCGGCCGGGGCGGATGAAATCGAGAATATGGGTAAAGGTGCGGTCGGTCATTTCCTGCGCCGCACGGATGTATTGGAGCTCGTTGCGGCTTTTAACGGCACGCAGGTCGCAAAGCAGGCGGTCTAATACCGGCTCGTCGCTGATAACGACCGGATCCAACTCCTCTTTGTATTTCAGCACGGTGGCGTGATCCAGCCGCTCGGTTTCTACGTAAAGCCGCTCGGTCTGCTCGATGATCAACAGCTCGGCCAACTGCGGCAGGGCACTTTTCAACAGCACCACCTCGCAGGAGTCAACCGTTTCTTGCGCCCGCTCGAAATAGCGGGAATCAATAAAAAACTGCGCAGTATTCGGGGTGATCACCACAAAACCCGCGCTGGAGGGAAAACCGGTCAGGTATCGGCGGTTGGCCTCGTCCGAAATCAGGGCGGCTTCGCCCGACTGCAATTTTTCTTTTATTTTTTCAATACGTTCTTTGATCATTCGATTTATTCCGCCTCTTGTTGCATTTCTGCAAAAATTATATCATCGGCATTCTGCAAAGTCAAGAAACGGCGGTATTTTGCGTGAAAACAGTTGCAAAAGGGCGGGGGATATGTTAGAATATTATGAAATACTATATAAGGTAGGGGAGCCAAATGGCAGATGAACGCGCGATCGGAATTTTTGATTCGGGATTGGGCGGCCTGACGGTAGCCAAGGAAATCATCCGACGCTTGCCGCAGGAAAACATTGTTTATTTCGGAGATACCGGCCGTGTGCCCTACGGCACCAAAAGTCGGGATACCATTCGTAAATATGCCTGTCAGGACGAACGCTTTTTGCTGGAGCAGAACGTTAAGCTGATCGTGGCGGCCTGCGGTACGGTGTCCAGCGTGGCGGCCGATACCGGCGAAGGTCTGCCGGTCGATTTTGTCGAGGTCGTTTCCCATTCGGTCTCGGCGGCGGTAAAGGCCACCAAAAACGGAAAAATCGGTGTGCTGGGCACAGCGGCAACCGTCCGCAGCGGCGCACATAAAAAGCAGATTCTACAACAGTTGCCGTCGGCCACGGTCGTGGAAAATGCTGCAACGCTGTTTGTTTCCTTGGTAGAGGAGGGCTGGTACACCGCCGACGATCCCGTCGTGCTGGAAACCGTCCGCCGTTACGTCGAACCGATGCAGGCGGCGGGGGTCGATACCCTCATCCTCGGTTGTACGCATTTTCCGGTCTTGTCCGAAGCCATTGCCCGTGTGATGGGTAAGGACGTAACGCTCATCAATATGGGCGCCGCCACGGCCGAGGTCATTGCAAAAATGCTGGAAGAAAAGGATATGCTGAACACGGCTTCCTCCCAAAAGCATCGTTTTTTCGTCAGCGATAAGGCCGATTCGTTCTGTAAAACGGCATCGGTACTGCTGGGCGAAAAAATCGACGAAAATTTGGTTGAAACCGTTCACGTGGATGCACTATGAAAAACGTTAAAATCAAAATTGTCGGAATTCAGGGGTTAGAGGATCAAAGCGAAACGGTCGAATTGATGACCGAAGGTACGTTGGCGCTACGGCAAAACGAGGCTCTGCTCACCTATGAGGAGGGCGAGGGCATCGGGCAAAAGGGCGTCAAGACCACTTTGCATTATAAAGCACCCGACACCGTCATTCTGAAGCGCTTCGGGGCAATAAGCTCCAAAATGGTCATTACCAAGGGTATGACTGAGCTTTGTCGCTACAACACCGGCTTCGGCGAAATGGTGTTGGATATCACCGGCGAACGGGTCGAGGGTCACCTTGACGAAACGGGCGGCACGCTTTCCATGAGCTATCGCATCGACGCCGGCGGTCAAATCGTCAGCCGAAATCAAGTTGAAATCACTGTTAAAGAGGTTTAATATTTATGTCATTACTCGTAAAACAAGCAAAGGAACAAATCGTGGCGGCGGTACGCGCTGCTGCAGAAAAGGCAATGGAAAAAGGTCTGTTTGACCGTGCCGAGCTGCCGGAATTTTCGGTCGATACGCCTTCCAACCGTGACCACGGTGACTATGCCGTCAACGCCGCAATGGTTTGGGCAAGGGCGCTGCATAAGGCACCCCGTATGATCGCCGAAACCCTGATGGCCGAGGCAGAGCTAAACGGCACTTATATCGACCG
>JAKSQF010000061.1 GCA_024404235.1 Clostridia bacterium
TACCATTTCCTTTGACACGATCAACTCTGAACAGCCCGTCGAAGCCGCATAAACGCTCTGCCGCCGGTTGATTTTATCCCGCATGAGCGAAAAGCCTTTGTTTATCAACTTTTTGTTGACAAACAGGGGCTTTTGTGCTATAATTCGTTATTGCGTGGGATTATGCAAAAAATTTCGCGCTATTTTGTGTGCAAGGAGGTGCAACGAATTGCCTACTTTTAACCAGTTGGTTCGCAATGGTCGTGAAACGATCGAGAAGAAGGCCAAGGCTCCGGCGTTGTTGAAGGGATATAACTCCATGAAACGTACCCAGACCGATAAGGATTCTCCTCAGAAGCGCGGTGTATGTACCGCTGTTAAAACTTCCACCCCGAAAAAGCCGAACTCCGCTTTGCGTAAAATCGCCCGTGTTCGTCTTTCTAACGGCATCGAAGTTTCGGCTTACATCCCGGGTGTCGGCCACAACCTTCAGGAACACAGTGTTGTCCTGATCCGCGGCGGCCGTGTTAAGGACCTCCCCGGTGTGCGTTACCACATCGTCAGAGGTACGCTTGATACTCAGGGCGTTGCAGGACGTATGCAGTCCCGTTCTAAGTACGGTGCTAAGCGTCCGAAGAAAGGTGCTAAATAAGAAAGACGAAATCTCTGCTAAGTACAAGCAGTGGTGTTTATATATAGATTTATATAACGCCTTTGCTTGGTACAACGGGAAATTGTCACTCGAGTACCGATGATATCATTATTATGAAGGAGGGAAGTAAAGTGCCAAGAAGAGGCTTTATTGCAAAACGCGATGTATTGCCCGATCCGATCTACAACTCCAAGGTCGTTACCCGCTTGATCAACAACGTCATGCTGGACGGTAAAAAGGGTGTAGCTCAAAAGATCGTTTACGGTGCTTTCGACATCATCAGTGAAAAAACCGGGAAGGATCCGCTGGAAGTCTTCGACGCAGCAATGGAAAACGTAATGCCGTTGCTCGAATGTAAGGCTGTCCGTAAAGGCGGTGCGACCTATCAGGTCCCGTTCGACGTCCGTCCCGAAAGAAAGCAGACTTTGGGTCTGCGTTGGTTGACTCAGTTCAGCCGTACCCGTTCTGAACGCACAATGAAGGAGCGTCTCGCAGCCGAAATCATGGATGCTACCAATGGTTTGGGCGGCGCCGCTAAGAAACGTGATGAAATGCACAGAATGGCAGAAGCGAACCGTGCGTTCGCACATTACCGTTGGTAATGTACTGTCGTAGTGAAAATTAACGGAGGATATTATGCCAAGAAAAGTATCTCTTGAAATGACAAGAAATATTGGTATTATGGCTCATATTGATGCCGGTAAGACCACCACGACAGAACGTATCCTGTTCTACACGGGCGTTAACCGTAAGCTGGGTGAAACCCACGACGGTGCTGCCACGATGGACTGGATGGAACAAGAGCAGGAGAGAGGTATCACCATCACCTCTGCTGCTACTACCTGTTTCTGGAATGATCACCGTATCAATATCATCGACACCCCCGGACGCGTGGACTTCACCGTTGAAGTTCAGCGTTCCCTGCGTGTTTTGGACGGTTCCGTAACCGTTCTGTGCGCAAAGGGCGGTGTTGAGCCGCAGTCTGAAACCGTTTGGCGTCAGGCTGACGAATACCATGTCCCGCGTATGATCTACGTCAATAAGATGGATATCATGGGCGCCGACTTCTACCGTGTTCTCGATATGATCAAGGATCGCTTCAACTGCAACGCAGTACCGATCCAGTTGCCGATCGGTGTAGAGGACACCTTCAAAGGAATCATCGACTTGATCAACAACGAAGCCGAAATCTATTATGATGATCTCGGTAAAGATGTTCGTCGTGAACCGATTCCGGACGATATGAAGGAACTTGCCGAAAAGTACCGTACCGCTTTGATCGAAGCTGTCGTTGAACAGGACGATGAATTGATGGAAAAGTACTTCGAAGGCGAAGAACCGTCTGTCGAACAAATCAAGCAGGTTATCCGTAAGGCTACCATCGCGAACGAAATGGTTCCGATTACCTGCGGTACCTCTTACCGCAACAAGGGCGTACAGCCTTTGTTGGATGCAATCGTTGATTTCATGCCGGCTCCGACCGATATTCCGGCTATCAAGGGTGTAAACCCGGATACCGAAGAGGACGAAGTCCGTCATGCTTCCGATGACGAGCCGTTCGCAGCGCTCGCATTTAAGATTGCTACCGACCCGTTCGTCGGTAAAATCTGCTTCTTCCGTGTTTATTCCGGTACGGTTAACGCCGGCGCCGGTGTTTACAACTCGGTCAAGCAGAACCGTGAACGTATGGGCCGTATCCTGCAGATGCACGCAAACCACCGTGAAGATCTTGAAACCTGCTACGCCGGTGATATCGCCGCCGCTGTCGGTTTGAAGAACACTACCACGGGTGACACCTTGTGTGATGAAAAGCATCCGGTCATTCTTGAATCCATGAATTTCCCGGAGCCGGTTATTCGTGTCGCTATCGAACCGAAGACCAAGGCCGGTCAGGAAAAGATGGGTATTGCGCTGGCAAAGCTGGCTGAAGAAGACCCGACCTTCAAGTGCTACACCGATGAAGAAACCGGTCAGACCATCATCGCCGGTATGGGTGAACTTCACCTTGAAATCATCGTAGACCGTCTGCTCCGCGAATTTAAGGTCGAAGCAAACGTCGGCGCACCGCAGGTTGCCTACAAGGAAAGCATCCGCAAAAAGGTCGACCACGAAACCAAGTACAAGCGCCAGTCCGGTGGTTCCGGTCAGTATGGTCACGTTAAGATCATTCTCGAACCGAACGAAACCGGCAAGGGTTACGAATTCATCAACGCTGTTACCGGCGGTACCATTCCGAAGGAATTCATTCCTGCGGTCGATTCCGGTATTCAGGGTGCTTTGCAGGCCGGCGTGCTTGCAGGCTATCAGGTAGTTGACGTTAAGGTCACCCTGTACGATGGTTCTTACCACGAAGTCGACTCCTCGGAAATGGCGTTTAAGATTGCCGGTTCTATGGCTTTCAAGGAAGCCTGCCGCAAGGCTGACCCGGTATTGTTGGAACCGATCATGAAGGTTACCGTTATCGTTCCGGAAGAATACATGGGCGATGTTATCGGTGACTTGAACGCTCGCCGTGGTGAAATCCAGGGCTTCGAGGATCGTTCCGGCGTAAAACAGATCAACGCTCGCGTACCGCTCGGCGATATGTTCGGCTACGCTACCGACCTGCGTTCTAAGACTCAGGGCCGTGGCCAGTACGTCATGGAACCGGACGGCTACAAGGAAGTTCCGAAGAGCATTGGTGAGAAGATTATCTCTTCCCGCGCTAAGAAAGATTAAATTTCAATAAAACACTTGAAATTTATCTGATAATTTGGTAAACTATATTTAACCGAATATTTTACAATTTTAAGGAGGAAACTCAAAATGGCAAAGGCAAAATTTGAACGCAATAAGCCGCACGTAAACATTGGTACCATCGGTCACGTCGACCATGGTAAGACCACCCTGACCGCAGCAATCACTAAGTACCTGTCCTTAAAGGGTTATGCACAGTTTGAAGACTATGCAAACATCGATAAGGCTCCGGAAGAGCGTGAACGCGGTATCACCATCAACACCGCTCACGTTGAATACGAAACCGACGCTCGTCACTATGCACACGTTGACTGCCCCGGACACGCTGACTATGTTAAGAACATGATCACCGGTGCTGCTCAGATGGACGGCGCTATCCTCGTTATCGCTGCTACCGACGGCCCGATGGCTCAGACCAAGGAACACTTGTTGCTGGCTCGTCAGGTTGGCGTTCCGTCGATCGTTGTTTTCATGAACAAGGTTGACCAGGTTGACGACGAAGAACTGCTCGAATTGGTCGAAATGGAAATCCGTGAGACCCTCGACAAGTACGAATTCCCGGGCGACGACACCCCGATCGTTAAGGGTTCCGCTCTGGAAGCTTTGGAATGCGCTTCCAATGATCCGGCTGATGAAAAATATGCTCCGATCAAGGAACTGATGGACGCTGTTGACAGCTACATCCCGACTCCGGATCGTAAAGCTGACATGCCGTTCTTGATGCCGATCGAAGACGTTATGACCATTTCCGGTCGTGGTACCGTTGTTACCGGCCGTGTAGAACGTGGTCAGTTGAACGCCGGCGAAGAAGTCGAAATCATCGGCTTGACCGACGAACGCAAGAAGACTGTATGTACTTCTATGGAAATGTTCCGCAAGACCCTGGATTACTGTGAGGCCGGCGATAACGTTGGTGCTCTGCTCCGTGGCGTTTCTCGTGACGAAGTTGAACGTGGTCAGGTTCTTTGTAAGCCGGGCTCCATCAACCCGCACACCAAGTTCCATGGTCAGGTTTACGTTCTGACCAAGGAAGAAGGCGGCCGTCATACTCCGTTCTTCAACAACTATCGTCCGCAGTTCTACTTCCGTACCACCGACGTTACCGGTGTTGTTTCTCTGCCGGCCGGCACTGAAATGTGCATGCCCGGTGATAACGTCGAAATGGACGTTGAACTGATCACCCCGATCGCTATCGAAGAAGGTCTTCGTTTCGCTATCCGTGAAGGCGGTCGTACTGTTGGTTCCGGCGTTGTTACCAAGATCAACGGCTAATTCCTGAACCTTTTTAAGACCGGTATGCTTCGGCATACCGGTTTTTTTCGTTTTTTCTGCAAAACTTTCGAAACATTTACTTGACAGAAATCGGTACTTGTAGTATAATACAGTTTGCAAGTATATAACCCCTGCATCATTGCGGAGGGAGGGAATTATAATGAGTCAGGTAAAAGTTAAAGAAAATGAATCGCTCGATAACGCACTGCGCCGCTTTAAAAGACAGACGCAGAAAGACGGTGTTATTCAGGAAGTTCGCAAAAGAGAGCACTATGAGAAGCCCTCTGTAAAGCGTAAAAAGAAGTCGGAAGCTGCTCGCAAGAGAAAGTTCCGCTGATTTGTTTTGTTTTCTTAGGCGGTTGCACTCTTGCAACCGCCTTTAATTTGTTTATCACGGTGAGAAAATGCTTTTAAAACCGAAAATTAAATTGGACCGTGTTACCGATATCACGGTTGAAATGCTGAAAAAAAGAAATATCCAAGGCTTGATACTGGACGTCGATAACACCCTTTCCACACATCACGGTCAAACCTTGACCGAAGGTCTGCCGGAATGGTTGGCATATATGCGGGAAAACGGTATAAAATTGACCGTTCTTTCCAATTCCAATACCAAACGTTTAACCCCGTTTGCCGCAAAGATCGGGCTTGATTTCATCGCAATGGGTCTAAAACCCCTGCCGTTCGGCTTTTTTCGTGCGGTAAAGGCGTTGGGTCTGCCGAAAAAACAGGTTGCCACGGTGGGTGACCAAATTTTCACCGATACCCTCGGCGGTAATATTGCCGGTGTCACTACCATTTTACTGACACCCATTTTGCCCGAAACCTCCCTTCGTTTCCGCTTTAAACGTTGGTTGGAACGCGGCGTGTATCGTTTGTATCATATTGAAAAAACAGAGGAGTGAGCCATCGTGTCTGCACGTTTCGGCCCGGCCGGCAATTCGTTAAGCTTTGCCGAAATGGGGTATAAAAACAGCCTGCAAGTACCGGAATATCTGGTAAAAATGGGTCTTGACCATTTTGAATATCAGTGTGGGCGCGGTGTGAATATCGGCGCCGAAAAAGCACACGAGCTCGGAAAGCTTGCCGCCGAAAAGGGAATTACGTTATCCCTGCACGCTCCTTATTACATTTCTATGTCCTCTGTCGAGGAGGAAAAACGCTTAAATTCCATCAACTACATTTTGCAAAGTGCCCGTGCGGTCGATGCCATGGGCGGCAACCGTATTGTTGTGCATACCGGCTCTTGCGGAAAAATCACCCGTGAATACGCGTTGGAACTTGCCTGCGATACGATGAAGCTGGCGCTGAAAGCACTCGACGACGAGGGTCTCGGGCACGTTCACATCTGTCCGGAAACGATGGGTAAGGTCAATCAGCTCGGCACGTTGGACGAGGTTATGGCGCTGTGTCGGTTGGATGAGCGCTTGATTCCGTGCATTGACTTCGGCCACTTAAATGCCCGCGATCAAGGCTTTTTCAAAACGCCCGAAGATTATGAAACGGTCTTTAAAACCATCCAAAACGAGCTTGGAAGCGAGCGCTTGCATTCGTTCCACGCCCATTTTTCTAAAATTGAATATACCACCGGCGGGGAAAAGAAGCATCTGACCTTTGCGGATACGCTTTACGGCCCCGATTTTGAGCCGGTGATGGAATACGTTGCGCACTACGGGTGCGAACCGATCTTCGTTTGTGAGTCGGACGGTACGCAGGCCGAGGACGCACGAACAATGAAACAGTATTATCTTTCTTTGCCGGAGGCAATAAAATGAACGTGAAATTTGCAAACAAAATCACAAAACGAATGGCGGCAATGCTGCTGGTGATCGCCCTTTTGCTCGGTACTTTTGCCGGCTGCAATAAGGGTGGTGTTACACAAAGCGGAAGCTCCGAAACGGTTACGCCGAACGTTGTATTCAAGGCGGAAACCGTTGCCGAAATGGGCGATGAATGTAAGATTTCCGACTTTTTGGAAAACGTGACCGACGGTACGCTGGAAAACGGGGAAGAGGTTATTGATACCTCGGCTGTCGGTACTTTTGAAAAAACCGTAAAGGTATTGGATGCAAAAACCAATAAAACGGTTGATTTCACCTTCAAGATAACCGTTCGCGACACCAAAGCGCCGGTTTTGACCGTGCCCGATAAAGTCACCGTTGTCAAGGGCGGCAAGGCCGATTTGTTAAAGGACGTTATCGTAGATGATAACTCCGGCGAAACCATTGTGCCGATCGTTACGGGCAATTATGACGTAAATAAAATCGGCAATTATGAATTGACGCTGACCGCCAAGGACAGCGCCGGCAATGAAGCGACCGCAAAAATGACGGTAAGCGTTGTCGAGCAGGTCAAAAAGGAAGAAACGCCGAAGACCCCTGCTAAACCGCAAAAGGGATTGCCGGCAAAGACCTCGACCGAAAAGGTCATCAAAAAGCCGAGCAGTTATTCATTGCCATATTGGGTCGTTATCTACCGCGAAGCCTGTACCACGGTCGTTTATAAGGCCGATGAAAACGGCAATTACACTGTTCCTGTTCGTGTTTCGGTCTGCTCACCGGGCAGGGGCGATAACACCACCTACGGCACCTTTAAAATGTCGGCAAAGTATCGCTGGTGTACGCTCATCGGCCCGTGCTACGGTCAGTATTCCATCCGCTTCAACGGCCATATTCTGTTCCATTCCGTGCCTTATCAGGAACGCAGGAACGATTCGTTAAAGTATTGGCTGTATAACCGTTTGGGCCGTAAGGATTCGCTCGGTTGCGTGCGTTTGACCACAGCCGATGCGAAATGGCTGTACGATAACTGTGCCATCGGCACGTCGGTCACTGTCACGGGGGCATCTTTGCCGTCGGGTATTTATAAACCGTCTGCAAAGTATATTTCGGCAAACGATACCAAGCGCAGGGGATGGGACCCGACCGATCCGGATCCAAAAAACCCGTGGGGTAAGTATACCGATCCCAATCCGGTCATTCCGGCTTCCAAGCCTGCAACGTCGTCTTCCAAGACCTCAAGCACCGCTTCGTCGATGCCGCAGTCGTCAAGCAAACCGTCTTCTAAACCGCAAAGCTCGAGTACGCCATCGTCTTCGAACACAAGCAGCGGTCACACAAGCTCGGAAACCTCGTCCACACCGTCCTCTTCTTCCGAAACCTCAACGTCGGAACAATCTTCGGGCGAGTCTTCCGAATCGAGTGAAATATCTTAATAAAACCAAAACGACCTCATCCATACGGATGAGGTCGTTTTTTTATCCTAATTTGTCGCCGTTTGCGGCCGGCTTGTCGGGTGTGATTAAAATCACACCACCGTCGCTGTAAGTGCCTAAAACCAGCACCTCCGACATAAAATCGGCGATCTGCCGCGGCGGAAAGTTCACCACCGCCAATACCTGCTTTCCGATAAGCTCATGAGGCGTGTAATGCGCCGTAATTTGCGCCGAAGATTTCTTCCGGCCAATCTCTTCACCAAAGTCCAAAACCAGCTGATAGGCCGGTTTTTTGGCCTTTTCAAAGACCTTGGCTTCCAAAATTGTGCCGACGCGGATATCTAATTTCAAAAAATCATCAAACGTTGCCATATTATCGCCTCTCTGCCCTTGAAATTACGATTGCATTTCCTTGTAACGGAAAAATGCACCCTTCTTCGCCATTAACTCATCGTAAGTGCCGAATTCTACGCACTCACCGTCGGCAATAACGGCAATTTTGTCGGCGTTTTTAATCGTCGATAGCCGATGCGCTACAATAAAGGTGGTGCGGTCGCGCGTTAAATTGTCGATCGCAGTCTGAATTTCCCGCTCGGTCACGCTGTCCAAAGCGCTGGTGGCCTCGTCGAAAATGATTACCTTTGGCTCGCGGATAATGGCACGCGCAATGGAAATACGCTGCTTTTGTCCGCCGGAAAGCTTGTCGCCGTGTTCACCGACCAACGTATCTAACCCGTTCGGTAACTTTTCGATGACCGACTCCAACTGCGCCATTTTAATAACTTCCTGCAGCCGTTCCTCGCTGATGTGCGACTTTCCGTAAACGATATTGTCGCGAATAGACCCCGAAAACAGAATGGAGTTCTGCGGAACGATCGAAATCATGCGGCGGTAGGCGTGTAAATCCAAATCGTCAATGTTGTGGTCGTCCACCAAAAGTTGACCGTGTTGCGCCTTGTAAAAACCGATTACCAAATTGATAATGGTCGTCTTGCCGGAACCGGATTCACCCACCAAGGCGATGGTTTCACCGGGTTTTACGGTTAAATTCAGATGTTCCAGTACGTCGGTGCGTTCGTCGTATTGGAACGAAATATCGCGGAATTCGTACTTGCCCGAAAGCTCGTGTATTTTCAACTTGTTGCTGTTGTCCTCAACGTCATAAGCCGAAAGGATTTCGCCGATGGACAAAATGGATTCCGATCCTCTTGAAATCGTGGGAAGCAGGGCAACCAAACCACTGACAATGCCCGTCAACATGGAAAAGTAGGTTTGGTACATGGCCACTTCGCCCACCGAAATAACCCCTCTTAAGGCCAAAAAGCCCGTAAAACACAGACAAATGGTTTGGAATAGGAAGAAGGTCACCCAGTTCAGCGAACCGAAAAAGCTTTGAATAAAGTCAAACCGAAAACCCGTTTCGGCAACACGTGTCACCTTGCGGGTCATCTTTTTGATTTCCTTGTTTTCCAAGGCGTGCGCACGGGAAATGGGGATCAGTTCTTCCATATCAAACACGGCGGAAGAGGTATCTTCAATCTCTTTGCGGAAAGCGTGCGTTCGCGCACGCATTTTTCCGGCAAAAAGGCGGCGGATAATAACCGCCAACGGCACGCAAACCACAAACATTAAAAAGACCCAAACGTTTTTGGTAACGATTACGATCAACGCCATACCCATGCTGAAAATGGCGTTTACAACTTCTTCAAAAACGGTTCTTGAAAGGTCGGAAACGGCCTCAACGTCACGCATGATTTTGGATTGAATTTTACCCGATTGCATTTCCTTGTGGAACATTATGGAAA
>JAKSQF010000062.1 GCA_024404235.1 Clostridia bacterium
GCGCACGCATTTCAAGCAGGCGCTTTAAGCGGTTGTTACGGTTGATAACACGGCGGTAAAGATCGTTCAGGTCGCTGGTGGCAAAACGGCCGCCGTCGAGCTGAACCATCGGACGGATATCGGGCGGAATGACCGGCAGAACATCAAGGATCATCCATTCCGGACGGTTGCCGGACTGACGGAAAGCATCCAATACTTCCAAACGCTTGATGATGCGGGTACGCTTCTGACCGGTTGCGTTTTCCAATTCCTCACGCAGTTCTGCGCAGGTCTTTTCAAGGTCAATTTCGCAAAGAAGCTTCTTGATAGCCTCTGCACCCATACCGGCTTCAAAGTCGTTTTCGTACTTTTCGACCATATCGTTGTACTGCGATTCGCTCAACAACTGCTTCTTTTCAAGCGGAGTAGAGCCCGGATCGGTAACGATATAACGGGAGAAATAGAGTACCTGTTCCAGTGCTTTGGGCGAAATGTCAAGCACAGCGCCCATTCTGGACGGGATATTCTTAAAATACCAGATGTGAGAAACCGGGCAGGCCAATTCAATGGAGCCCATACGCTCACGGCGCACCTTGGCACGGGTCACTTCAACGCCGCAGCGTTCGCACACCTTGCCCCTATAGCGGATGCGCCTATACTTACCGCAGTGGCATTCCCAGTCCTTCTGCGGCCCGAAAATGCGTTCACAGAACAGACCGCCGGTTTCGGGTTTTAAAGTACGGTAGTTGATGGTTTCGGGCTTGGTGACTTCCCCGTGCGACCACGCACGGATCTGATCGGGAGATGCCAATCCGATTTTTATGGATTCAAATTCAATACCTTCCATAACTGCCCTCCATTATTCTATATCGTCTGAATCGTCGAATTTATCTTCGACAATTGCGTCGCCGTTTTCGTCCTGCAGGCCAAAGCCGTCTAACTCGCCGTCGTTAAAGTCGGTCGGCAGCGGCGGAGGCGGCAGACCGATATCGTCGTCATCGTCAAAGGTTTGACGCAGGTCGATTTCTTCCTCGTTTTTGTCAAGGACCTTAACATCCAGACCCAACGACTGCAGTTCCTTAATAAGAACCTTGAAGGATTCCGGAACGCCTGCCTGCGGAACGTTTTGTCCCTTAACGATGGATTCGTAGGTCTTAACACGTCCGACAACATCGTCCGATTTGACGGTCAGGATTTCCTGCAACGTGTAGGCTGCGCCGTAAGCTTCCAATGCCCAAACTTCCATTTCACCGAAACGCTGACCACCGAACTGTGCCTTACCACCCAACGGTTGCTGGGTAACCAAGGAGTACGGACCGGTCGAACGGGCGTGGATCTTATCATCAACCAGGTGATGCAGTTTCAAATAGTACATATAGCCGACGGTTACACGGTTATCAAACGGTTCACCGGTGCGTCCGTCGTACAGCTGGATCTTACCGTCTTCCGGCAGACCTGCCATCTTAAAGCATTCGCGAATATCGGTTTCGTGAGCGCCGTCGAAGACCGGTGTGCAGATGTTCCAGCCCAGTGCTCTTGCGGCATAACCGAGGTGAACTTCCAAAACCTGACCGATATTCATACGGGACGGAACGCCCAACGGATTCAAAACGATATCCAGCGGGGTACCATCGGGCAGGTACGGCATATCTTCACTCGGCAAAATTCTGGAAACAACACCCTTATTACCGTGACGACCGGCCATCTTATCGCCGACGGAAATCTTACGCTTCTGGGCGATATAGCAACGAACGACCATATTTACGCCGGGGCTTAATTCCGACGAATTTTCACGGGTAAAGACCTTAACGTCAACGATGGTACCGTATTCACCGTGCGGAACACGCAAACTGGTGTCACGGACTTCGCGGGATTTTTCACCGAAGATCGCACGCAGCAGTTCTTCTTCGGCAGTCAGTTCGGTTTCGCCCTTCGGGGTAACCTTACCGACCAAAATATCACCGGCGGTGACTTCGGCACCGATACGGATGATACCACGTTCGTCCAAATCCTTCAGTGCATCGTCACCGACGTTCGGAATATCACGGGTAATATCTTCCGGCCCGAGCTTGGTGTCACGGGATTCGATTTCATATTCTTCAATATGGATAGAGGTATAAACGTCGTCACGAACGAGGCGTTCATTGATCAGAACGGCGTCTTCGTAGTTGTAGCCTTCCCAAGTCATAAAGCCGATCAAAGCGTTGCGGCCCAGCGAAACTTCACCCATGCTGGTGGCGGGACCGTCGGCGATGACCTCCCCTGCCTCGATCTTCTGACCGTTTTCAACGGTCGGAATCTGGTTGATGCAGGTGCCGTGGTTGGAACGCATAATCTTAATGAGGTGGTACTCGTCGATTTCGCCGTTGGCGGCGCGAACGTGGATTTCGTCAGCGCTGACATAAGTGACCGTACCGGCACGCTTGGCCAGTACCACAACGCCGGAGTCGAGAGCAGCCTTATATTCCATGCCGGTTGCAACAATCGGGTTTTCGGGTTTAAGAAGCGGAACAGCCTGCTTCTGCATGTTCGATCCCATCAAAGCACGGTTGGTATCGTCGTTTTCAAGGAACGGAATCATAGCAGTAGCAACCGAGACGACCATCTTCGGCGAAACGTCCATGTAATCCGGAATCATCTTATCGACTTCCTGGAAGCCGTCACGGAAACGGACGTGGACCTTAGCATTGGCGAAGGTACCGTCTTCGTTCAGCGGTTCGTTTGCCTGTGCGACAACGTACTCGTCTTCCTCATCGGCGGTCATATAGCGAACTTCATTCAAAACGCGGCCGGTCGCCTTATCAATCGGGCGGAACGGGGTTTCAATGAAGCCGTATTTATTGATTTTTGCGAAGGTTGCAAGGTACGAAATCAAGCCGATGTTCGGACCTTCAGGGGTTTCGATCGGGCACATTCTGCCGTAGTGGGTGTAGTGAACGTCACGCACTTCGAACGAAGCACGGTCACGGGACAGACCGCCGGGGCCCAATGCCGACAGACGGCGCTTATGCGTCAATTCGGAAAGCGGGTTGGTCTGATCCATGAACTGCGACAGCGGCGAAGAACCGAAGAACTCCTTAATAGCGGCAGTAACCGGACGGTTATTGATGATGGAAACAGGCGTGATGTTTTCAAAATCCTGCGACTGCAGCGTCATCTTTTCACGGACGACACGCTCCATACGGGAGAAGCCGATACGGAACTGGTTCTGCAACAGCTCACCGACCGAGCGGATACGACGGTTGCCCAAATGGTCGATATCATCGACCGTGCCGATGTCGTACGGCAGACCCATAAAGTAGTTGACGGATGCCATAATATCATCCAAAACAATGTGCTTCGGAATGAGATCATCTGCGCGTTCCAGCAATGCGGCGATGATGTCTTCCTTGGTATCATTGTTTTCAAGGATATCCTTAAGAGCGGCGAAAGAAACCTGTTCGTTAATGCCTTCACGATCCAAGTTTTCGTATTCTTCCTCGGTAAAATCGGTGAAATCACGCAGGTTGACCATACCGTTGGACAAAACCTTAAGGGTCGATTTCGCATCATCCGGACGACGGATAACAACCGACAAAACGCCCTTCTTTTCGATTTCTTCAGCCAATTCCTTGGTGATTTTAGCGCCGGTTTCAGCCAGCAATTCACCGGTCATCGGGTCGATAACGTCGGCGGCAAGGACCTGTCCGCGGATACGGTTGCCCAAGGCCAGCTTCTTATTATATTTATAACGACCCACGCGGGAAATATCGTAACGGTGGGCGTCGAAGAACAACTGCTCCAAATAAGTTCTGGCACCTTCGATGGTGACCGGCTCATTCGGGCGAAGTTTCTTGTAAACCTCGATCAGTGCATCCTCGGTCGACTTGGTTTCGTCCACGTCAAAAGTGGCCGCCAAACGCTCGTCCTCACCGACGATTTCACGGATTTCCTGATTGCTGCCGAAGCCCAAAGCACGAATAAACGTGGTGATCGGCAGTTTACGGTTTTTATCAATGCGCACCGACAGAACGTCGTTGACAGAGGTTTCATACTCCAACCAAGCGCCGCGGTTCGGGATGATGGTGGACGCAAAAAGACGCTTACCGCTCTTTTCGTCGGTATGAACGTCAAAATAAACACCCGGTGAACGGACCAACTGCGAAACGATGGCACGCTCGGCACCGTTGATAATGAAAGTGCCCGACTCGGTCATCAACGGGAAATCGCCCATATAGACTTCGCTTTCTTTGATTTCGCCGGTTTCTTTATTGAAAAGACGGGCGGTTACATGAAGCGGGGCGGCATAGTTCGTATCGCGTGCTTTACATTCGATCACATCGTACTTCGGTTTTTCATCAAGACGGTAGTCGATGAAGCTGAGGACCAGATTTCCGCTGTAGTCCGTAATGGATGACATATCCTTAAAGACTTCGCGCAAGCCCTCCGTTACAAACCAGTTGTACGAATCTTTCTGAATTTCAATGAGGTTGGGCATATCAATCACTTCATTGATCTTCGAGAACGTCATACGAGTGTTTCTTCCCAGCTGGACAGGTTTGACCATTGCATTCGGCTCCATAGGTGTACAATCACTCCTCCAAGTATTTTACGGTACTTTACGCACCGCAATAGGACAGTATCATAGGTGTTTTTTGTGCATTTTAACAAAGTGAGCTTTGAAAAAAAGTGCACTTGCCCCCATGATTAGGCAATTATAGATTATACTATACAAATATTCAATAGTCAAGCATTTTTTTGAAAAAATTAATTTTTTTCCGTATATACATTATTATATTGAAAAAACTCCCCTGCCCGTTGGGCAAGGGAGATTTTTAAAGTTTAGAAGAATTATTCTTCAGTGCTGTAAAGAGCAACCAACTTTTCGAGGTGTGCACGACGTGCCTTTGCACTTTCGGCAGCCTTATCGAACAGTTCGTTTGCACGATCCGGGAAGGAACGAGTCAGCGAAGAATAACGGGCTTCGCCAAGGATGAATTCCTTGTAATCCGCAGTAGCCGGCTTGCTGTCGAGGCTGAACGGATTCTTGCCTTCGGCCTTGAGTGCCGGGTTGTAACGGAACATATCCCAGTAACCGGCGTCAACAGCCTTCTTCATTTCGTTCTGGCAGTTGACCATACCGCCCTTGATGGAGTGCATTTCGCACGGAGCGTAAGCGATAACAATGGACGGGCCGTTGTATGCTTCAGCTTCCTTCAATGCCTTCAAGGTCTGGTTCTGATCGGCGCCCATAGCGATCTGAGCAACGTAAATGTAGCCGTAGGACATGGCGATTTCCGCAAGGCTCTTCTTTGCGATTGCTTTACCGGCGGCAGCAAACTGTGCGACCTGACCGATATTCGATGCTTTGGAAGCCTGACCACCGGTGTTGGAGTAAACTTCGGTATCGAAGACCATGATGTTGACGTTGTTGCCGGAAGCGAGGACGTGGTCCACACCGCCGAAGCCGATATCGTAAGCCCAACCGTCACCACCGAAGATCCAAACGGACTTCTTAGCGAGGTAAGCTTCGTTAGCGAGAACATCCTTGCACAGAGCACAATCGGCACCTGCGGCACGGATAGCGGCGGTCAAAGCCTTTGCGGCGTCACCGTTCTTGCTGCCGTCTTCCAACGTTGCAAGATAGGTATCGGCAGCGGCCTTAACGTCGGCAGCAGCCTTATCGGAAGCAGCGATCTGCTTGACTTCGTCGATCAAACGGTTGCGCAGAGCCTGCTGGCCGAGGTACATACCAAAGCCGTGTTCGGCGTTGTCTTCGAACAGGGAGTTTGCCCATGCCGGACCGTGGCCTTCAGCATTGGTGGTGTACGGAGAAGTAGCAGCCGGGCCACCCCAAATGGAGGAACAACCGGTAGCGTTGGAGATATACATACGATCGCCGAACAACTGGGTGATGAGGCGTGCATAAGAGGTTTCGGCACAGCCTGCGCAGGAGCCGGAGAATTCGAGCAACGGCTTCTTGAACTGAGAAGTGATAACGTTTGCATCGGTAGCAACTTCCTTCTTCTCGGTTACGTTGGCAACACAGTAATCAAAGACATCCTGTTCAGCCAACTGAGTAGCCTGCGGAACCATCTTGAGCGACTTGGTCGGGCAAACGCCGATACATACGCCGCATCCCATACAATCCAACGGAGCAACGGTCATGGTGTAGGCATAGCCCCTGTTGGACACCATCTGTTCCTTTTCAGCGACCTTCAAGTTTGCCGGAGCAGCAGCCTTTTCGTCAGCAGACAGTGCAAACGGACGAATGGTAGCGTGCGGGCAAACGAAGGCGCACTTGTTACAGCCAACGCAGGTTTCGTTGTTCCATTCCGGAACCATAACGGCAACACCGCGCTTTTCGTAAGCGGAAGCACCCTGCTCGAAGGTACCGTCAACGTGATCCATGAAAGCGGATACCGGCAGAGCGTCACCGTTCATAAGACCAACCGGCTTCATAATGTTGTCAACCATCTTGACAAGCTTAGCCGGACCGTTTTCGGTAGCGGCAACAGCCTTATCTTCGGCGGTAGCCCAATCAGCCGGAACGTCGATCTTCACGTAAGCGGTAGCACCGGCGTCGATGGCCTTTTCGTTCATTTCGACGATTTCTTTACCCTTCTTCATGAACTTCTGAGCCTTTTCCTTCATGTAGCCGATGGCTTCTTCACGCGGAAGAACGTTGGAAAGAGCAAAGAAGGCAGACTGCAGAACGGTGTTGGTACGCTTGCCCAGACCGATTTCGGCAGCCATATCAATGGCGTTAACGGTGTAGAGCTGAATGTTGTTCTTGGCAATGTAGCGCTTGGCTTCTGCCGGCATGTGTTCATTCAGTTCTTCCGGAGTCCACTGGCAGTTGATCATGTAAACGCCGCCCGGCTTAACGTCGTTGACCATCTTGTAGCCCTTGATGACGTAGGACGGGTTGTGGCAGGCAACGAAGTCTGCCTTGTTGATGTAGTACGGGCTCTTGATCGGCTTGTCACCGAAACGCAGGTGGGAAATGGTGATACCGCCGGTCTTCTTCGAGTCATACTGGAAGTAAGCCTGAACATACTTATCGGTGTGGTCACCGATGATCTTGATGGAGTCTTTGTTCGCACCGACGGTACCGTCGCCGCCCAGACCCCAGAACTTGCATTCGATGGTGCCTTCGGCTGCGGTGTTCGGAGCAGCTTCTTCTTCCAAGGAAAGGTTGGTAACGTCATCGACGATACCCATGGTAAAGTGCTTCTTCGGAGCATCCTTTGCCAATTCCTTATAAACGGCAAATACGCTTGCAGGCGGAGTATCCTTGGAGCCCAAGCCGTAACGACCGCCGATAACGGTGTCGATCTTGCGGCCGGTTTCAGCCAAAGCGGAAACAACGTCCATATAAAGCGGTTCACCCAGCGAGCCGGGTTCCTTGGTACGATCCAAAACGGCAACAGCCTTAGCGGTAGCCGGGATAGCTTCAACCAACTTTTCGTTGGACCACGGACGGTACAGACGAACCTTAACAAGGCCGACCTTTTCGCCCATAGCGGTCAGGTAATCGATAACTTCTTCTGCAACGTCGCAGATGGAACCCATAGCAACGATAACGCGCTCGGCATCCGGTGCGCCGTAGTAGTTGAAGAGCTTATAGTCGGTGCCGAGTTTGGCATTGACCTTATCCATATACTTTTCAACGATGGCCGGCATAGCATCATAGTACTTGTTGCAGGCTTCACGGTGCTGGAAGAAGATATCGCCGTTTTCGTGCGAGCCGCGCATAACCGGATGTTCCGGATTAAGAGCGTTTGCACGGAAAGCTTCAACAGCTTCCATATTGCACATTTCTTTCAGATCTTCGTAATCCCAGATCTGAATCTTCTGGATTTCGTGAGAGGTACGGAAACCGTCGAAGAAGTTGACGAACGGTACACGACCTTCGATTGCTGCCAGGTGAGCTACGGCAGAAAGATCCATAACTTCCTGCGGGTTGGTTTCGGCCAACATGGCAAAACCGGTCTGACGGCAGGCATAAATATCGGAATGATCACCGAAAATATTCAGTGCGTGGCTTGCTACACAACGAGCCGATACGTGGAAAACGGCAGGCAGTAATTCACCTGCGATTTTGTACATGTTCGGGATCATGAGCAACAGACCCTGAGAAGCGGTGAAGGTGGTGGTCAGTGCACCGGCTGCCAAAGAGCCGTGAACCGTACCGGCAGCACCGGCTTCGGACTGCATTTCAACAACATTGACTTGGGTACCGAAAATGTTTTTTAAGCCTTGGGCAGACCACTGATCAACATAGTCGGCCATCGGGCTGGACGGGGTGATCGGATAAATACCGGCCACTTCGGTAAACGCATAGGCAACGTGTGCGGCAGCGTTGTTACCGTCCATGGTTTTGAATTTTCTCGCCATTGAAAATTCCTCCTAAATAAAAATATTGGTGAGAGCGCAGTAAAAACTATAGATACTCCCATACAAAATAGATGATACCACTTTTTTCGCCGTATGTAAACAAAAAATTGCAAAAAAAACGAATTTTTCTTAAATTTTACAAAAACGGTCAAAAAACACCGCCCGTTATGAAAAAGATAGCCAAAAAGTATTACCGAAGCGGTGGATTTTTCTGCACCTCTTTCCATAATAATCATTGACAATTGCAAACCTTTCAATTATGATATAGGTGTAGAAATTTGGCTTTTACGGAGGTATGAAAAATGGATAACAGCCAAAAGACAATGGAAGCGATCGTTGCCCTTGCCAAGGGTCGCGGTTTTGTTTATCCCGGCAGTGAAATTTACGGCGGACTTGCCAACGCCTGGGACTACGGCCCGTTGGGTGTTGAACTGAAAAACAACATCAAGCGTGCCTGGTGGAAAAAGTTCGTGCAGGAAAATCCTTATAACGTAGGATTGGACAGCGCCATTTTGATGAATTCGGAAACGTGGGTGGCTTCGGGTCACTTGGGCGGCTTTTCCGACCCGCTGATGGATTGCCGTCAGTGCAAAACCCGTCACCGTGCCGACAAACTGATTGAAGACTACGTTGCCGAAAACGGTCTTTCCGATAATCCGGCCGCTATGGACGATGCCGAAATGATGGCATATATTAAGGAACACGAAATCGCCTGCCCTTCCTGCGGCAGTCACGATTTTACCGACATCCGCAAATTCAACCTGATGTTCAAAACGTTTCAGGGTGTTACCGAGGACAGCACCAACACGCTGTATCTCCGTCCCGAAACGGCGCAGGGCATTTTCGTAAACTTCAACAACATTCAGCGTACCACCCGCAAGAAGATCCCGTTCGGCGTCGGTCAGATCGGTAAATCCTTCCGTAACGAAATCACCCCCGGAAACTTTATTTTCCGTATCCGTGAGTTCGAACAGATGGAGCTTGAATTCTTCTGCAAGCCGGGTACCGACCTTGAGTGGTTCGACTACTGGCGCAGTTACTGCCGCGACTGGTTGCTGAATCTCGGCATTACCGAAGCAAATCTGCGTCT
>JAKSQF010000063.1 GCA_024404235.1 Clostridia bacterium
TTGTAAGAGCGCCGACCTGCACGGAAAAAGGCTATGAAGCGCGCTGCTGCTCTCGCTGCGATGCAGTCGAGACACGCGAGGTAGCGGCAACGGGCCACAGCTATGAAGCAGCGGTAACTGCCCCGACCTGCACCGAGCAGGCAGGTGCGCATAACGGCAATATCTTCACAGCACTGGTGGGTGGCACCGTCTTCACCGACCGAAATGCCGGCATGGGTTGCACCGATAACTACCGGCAGATGCGGATAAGCAATGGAATTGCGGATCTGTTCGAATGCACGACCGGCGGCAAACATTGCAAACGAGCTTGCGGCAACACGCTTACCCGTTGCGGCAATACCGGCGGCAATGCCCATCATATTCTGTTCGGCAATACCGCAATCGTAAAAACGGTCCGGACAAGCCTTTTTAAACATACCGGTTTTGGTCGCGGCGGCAAGGTCAGCGTCCAAAACAACAAAATCATCACGTTTTTCGGCCAGTTCCACAAGGGCACTACCCCAAGCGTCACGGGTCGCTACTTTCTTAATATCAGCCATTGTTCTGTCCCCTTTCCTTATAATGCGGCAAGCTGTGCGTTCAGTTCTTCGATTGCCTGAGCGTAAAGCTCGTCATTCGGTGCGGCACCGTGCCAGTTGACGGCGTTTTCCATATAAGAAACGCCTTTTCCCTTAACGGTTTTTGCAATGATGGCAACCGGCTTATCGACCGTTGCGGCTTCCTTCAAAGCAGCTTCGATCTGATCGAAATCGTGACCGTCGATGGTGATTACGTGCCAACCGAAGGCTTCAAACTTCTTATCAAACGGTTCTGCCGAGTTGACTTCGCCGATGGTTCCGTCGATCTGCAGATTATTGAAATCCACAAAAGCGGTGAGATTGGAAAGGCCCTTATTGCCGGCAAACATTGCGGCTTCCCAGACCTGACCCTCTTCGGATTCGCCGTCACCGAGGATGGTGTAAACCTTGTAATCATCGCCGAAGTGTTTAGCGGAAAGTGCCATACCACAAGCGGCGGAGATGCCCTGACCCAACGAGCCTGAGGACATATCCACACCCGGAATATGCTTCATATCGGGGTGACCCTGCAGCATAGAGCCGATGTGACGAAGCTGCAGCATTTCGGCCGGATCAAAGTATCCGCGCTGTGCCAGCACCGAATAAAGCGCCGGTGCGGCGTGACCCTTCGACAAAACCAAACGGTCACGGTCAGCCATTTTCGGATTCTTCGGATCGACCTTCATCTGTACAAAATACAGATAGGTCAAAATTTCGGCGATCGAAAGCGATCCGCCGGGGTGACCCGATTTTGCCGCGTGAACACCGTCAATAATGCCGATGCGCACCTTACAGGCAATTTTTTCAAGTTCTTTTTTCTGTTGTGCGTCCATTCCCTGCACCCTTCCTGTGATAATTTATTTGATTAACGGCCCAAAGTCCGTAAAGTCAACGAGTTTGAACAACGGTTTCGAGATAGTCGATAAAATCAGCCACGGCACCGTTTTCGACGGTTTCGGAAATATAATCCGCCTTTTGACGTAAATCCTCCGGCGCATTTTTGGTAATTGCACCGACATCCGCCGCAAGCACCATTTCTTCATCGTTATAATAATCGCCGATGGCGAAAAAACCGCCCTTTTTAATATTCAGCAATTCACAAAGCTTTTGCGTAGAAACGGCTTTATTGATTCCTTTCGGCAACAGTTCGCAATAATGGCGGGCACGCCCATCGATAAAAGCCGTGGTATGCGCCGGCAGAAAATCCTGTTCCGGCTTGGCAAGAGATAAAAACACATCAATATCCGTTGCATTTTCCACCGCAAGCAGAGCCTTGTTCCATTTCAGTTTCAAGGCTTCTTCCAACGTAATATCGGCGGAATCAAGACGTTCGTAACGCTCGTGATCGGCAATTTCCGCATTACGGCGCAGAACAAGTACCTTTTCTTCACAGTGCAATTCAATGCCGACCTGCGGTAAATTTTGATAAATGTAGCTTACCAAATCCTTTACCATCTGAGATTCCGTAATTTGAAAAAGGATTTTCTTTTGGGCGTAATCATAGATCATACAACCGTTGCAAACGACCGACGGACCAATGCCTTCTACCTTTTCAAGCACAGCGCTTACAGCACCCAAAGAACGACCGGTAGACAGTGCAAAAATGCCGCCCTCATCCGTAAAATAACGGATCTTTTCCAGAACACGGGGATGGATCACGTCATTTTCAATCAGCGTACCGTCCACGTCCGAAGCCAGCAGGCAGCCATCAAAAATTCCCATTACGACACTCCTCAATAAAATCTGTAAAATAATTCGGCAGGTCGCTGGAAAAAGTCATACGCTCCTGCGTAGAAGGATGAACAAAACCGATTTGTCTTGCGTGCAGGCATTGACCGTTCAAGCGTTCAATCACCTTTTTCGGCCCGTACACGTCATCCCCTGCGACGGGGTGACCGATATAGGCCAAATGCACACGAATCTGATGCGTGCGACCGGTTTCCAGCCGCAAACGTACGTGGGTAAAGGCACCGAAGCGCTCGACGACCTCGTAATGCGTAACGGCGTCTTTCGAATGAACGTCGGTCACAGCCATTTGCTTACGCTTAACGGGATGTCGCCCGATGGGCGCGTCGATCGTGCCGCTGTCACCCTTTAAATCACCGTAAACGACCGCTTCGTAAACACGGTCGCAGGTATGCTCTTTGATCTGTTCTGCCAAAGAGAGATGTGCACGGTCGTTTTTTGCAATCAGCAAAAGACCGCTGGTATTCTTATCAATACGATGCAGTATACCGGGGCGCAATACCCCGTTGATGCCCGAAAGTGAATTGCCGCAATGGTACATCACGGCGTGCACCAACGTGCCGGTCTCATTGCCGGCGGCCGGATGCACGACCATTCCCTTCGGCTTATTCACGACCAGAAGATCGTTATCCTCATAAACAATATCAAGCGGAATATTTTCCGGAATGATCTCGTAAACCTGCGGTTCAGGGATGTTGATGACAACCGTATCGCCCGGTTTCAGTTTGCAGTTTTTTGATGCGATCTGCCCGTTGACCTGCACGCAACCGTCTTCGATCAGACGGACGGCGTGGGAACGGGTCACATCAGCCGCCGAAGCGGTGTAAACATCAAGACGGCGGCTTTCGCCGTCGTCAAAAATACGCTCAATGCTCGCCATCGGCAGATACCGAATCATCAGAAGCTTCCTGCTTCTGCTCGCTTACATTGATTTTTTCGGTTGTAGTTCTCGGGTCGGCCGAAACGACAAAGGTCTGCTGTTTGGCAATAGCTGTTTTTGCACGTTTTTCCTTTTCGTCGTTGATCATACCGATAATAAAATACAGAATAAGCAGACCGGCACCGATACAGACCGCACAGTCGGCCACGTTAAAAACGGGGAAATTCATAAACGAAAGGTTGATAAAGTCGACAACCTCTCCGTGGCGGAAGATGCGGTCAATCATATTACCGATGCCGCCGCCCAGCACCAAACAGATTGCCCAGAATAAAACCTTATTTTCCGTACCGTACTTGATCAGCTGTTCCTCTCAACTCTACAGCCCCAATGCCGTTCTTGATACCTCACGCCCCGTACGCTCCTGCAATATACCCCACGCACCGCCACCGTTTGTGACGTAGGTAAAATTGATAACGCCGGGCAAAAACGGCTTCGATCCGCCTAAGGTTGAAAACTGCTGTAAAATCAATGCCTTTGTCAGTTGATCGGCACCGATGACCGCCAATCCGGTCAGTATAGCCAAAATATATGAAATCAAAGGGTTATCTCTCCTTATTCTTCACTGTCGTCATCCGAAACAAATTCCATAATCGAAAAACCGTTACCGAACGGTGTAGATACGTCCTTCGGCTCCTCCGGTTCGGTGGGAGGTACCGTCGGTTCTGTCGGTTCTGCGGCAGGCGCTTCTTCCACGGCGGCCACGATCGGCTGTTCCTGCGGGATGAAGGATTCCGGTGCGGGAGCGCGGTCCACCGCCGCCGCGGCTGCGGCCGCGATTTCCTGCGGATCCATCGGAACGCTGTCCGGCAGTTTTTGGAGCATTTCAAGATGCTCGCGGTATTTACGGGTAATATCCGCCTTAAATGCGGAAATTTCAAGTTTTAATTTATCGAACAGCAATTGCTGGCGTGCCACGGCATCGTTAGCGGCGGCTTCCATTGCCGTATTCTTTAACTTTGCAGTACGCAAAGAGCTTTCGATTTCCTGATTCACAAGAGCCTTACGCTTGCTGGCCTTTTCTTCAAAAGAAGCAGACAGTTCCTTTTCGCGGGCAGTCAGGCGATCGACGTTGTCCTGTGCTTCGGCAACGATTTCGGCACTTTTGGCGCGTGCTTCGGCAACGATTTGATCGGCTAAGCGCTGTGCGTTGAGCAGTACGTTTTGAATACTGCTTTGCGTACCGCGATAGGCGTCCATATCCTGCTCTAACCGATCGATTTTTGCCTGCAAATCACGGGTATTGCGCTCGTACCAATCGTAATCGGCCTCGATCTTATCCAATAATACGTCGACTTCCTCCTGACGGTAGCCGCCGACGGCCTTGGTCGAAAATTTCACTTCTCTGATTTCGCTGGATTTCAACATCTTAAAACACCTCAAACATACTTACTGTACTGCATTATGATCCTGCCCTTGCGGGAAAACGCATCTGCGCTGTCAATAGTAAATTTTCCGACACCGCGGACGGTGACGGAATCGCCCGATAAAACGGTATGGGTTACCTTATCGCAGGCAACGGAATGAATACTGACCTTGCCGTCTTCGATCCACTCGGTCGCCGCCTTACGAGAGCAACCGCAAAGGGCGGAAACCACGCAGTCCAAGCGCATAGAAGCCACCGTATCGCTTGCCGAAACTTTTTTGGAGGCCTGCGGCAGGGGCATACAAAAGCCTTCTTCTGCCGTAACACCGACAGCGCCGACCTTTTCAAGCTGGCTTAACACATACGGAGCAATATCATTCAGCAAAAAAATCACCGCGCGACCGGCCTCAACCAAAATATCGCCTACCGATTCTCGGGTCAGTCCCAATCCCATCAGTGCACCCAAAAAATCCCGATGCGAAAGGCGGTCACACGCACGAAAATGAAGCGTAACGGCCGTGATGGGATAATCGGGTTCTTCACACCAATCGGGCAGGCAGGCAAGCACGGTTCTTTCGGCCATTTCGTATCCGCCGAACAAACGGTAACGACAGGGGTCGTTTTTCAATACCGAAACGGCTTGCGCCGCTTCCGACGGCGTTAAAAAGCCGAGAAAACGCGGCGTACCGGTACGGTCGCAAAGCTTTGCCGCATCACGAACACGTGCCGGCAAAAGTGCGGCATCCATCAGAAATACAGTTTACTGGTATCGCCGTAATCGTCCAGCATCAGTTCGCCCATAATATCGACCTCGGTCGGGACGACGATGAAGGTGCTGTTGGCAACTTTGCGAATATTGCCGTGGTTGGCATAAGCGACACCGCTGATAAAGTCAACGATGCGGCGGGAGTTTTCACGGTCGGCTACTTCCAGATTCAGCACAACGGTTTTGCCTTCATTGAGATGATCGGCAATGGCCGGAACGTCCTCAAAACGCTCGGGCTTGACAAGAACGACCTGAATGGCCGGCTTTGCCGGTGCGGCATAAGAAACGGTTTTGGAACGGCCGCCCTGAAAAATACGGGGCGATTCCGTGCGGCGAGCCGGTGCAGGTTCCTCTACTGCAACACGCTTACTGACCGGTTCAACCTCTTCCATTTCCGGTTCATTTTCAAATTCATCTTCTTCGGGGATGCTCATAATGTCCTTGATTCTATCAAACAGACCCATAATTTATATCTCCTTTTTAATTATAATTTCTTTTGCCGAACAACGCCGTGCCGACACGCACCAGCGTTGCCCCTTCTTCAATGGCAACGGCGAAATCATCCGACATTCCCATAGACAGAATTTCCATACTACTATTATCCATTTTTTTAGCCCTAATGTCAAGAAACATCTGTCGCATTTTTGAAAAATATTTTCGATTTTCTTCCGGCCGGTTGCAAATCGGCGGAATTGCCATCAAACCGCAGACGAAAACGTTGGGCATTGCGGCAATTTCCTCCATTAACGGCAGGACTTCATCGGGGCAAACGCCCGATTTACTTTCCTCGCCGCCGATGTTGACTTCGATCAACACCCGCTGTACGATGCCGAGCTTTTCGGCCTGCTTTTGAATGGCGGCGGCAAGCTTGAGTGAATCTACCGAATGAATGAGCGTGACCTTGCCGACCACGTCCTTGACCTTATTCGTTTGCAGATGACCGATCAGGTGTTTTTCGACCGGCAAAAAGGCATCGTATTTTGAAAGTAATTCCTGCACGCGGTTTTCACCGATGACCTGCAGACCCGATTCAATAGCGTGGTTGATCACCTCGACCGAAACGGTTTTGGTGGCCGCCAGCAAGGTGATTTCCTGCGGGTCACGGCCGGATTTTTCGGCAGCCCTTATTATTTCGCTTTGAATACGGGCATAGTTTTCGTCAAAGCATTCATTCAACGACTTTTCCATTATACAAATTCTTTCCTTTCACTACCACTTCGTCATACAGACGCAGGCCTTCCTCGTCGCCCTGCTCCTGCTTACAAATCATATAATCGTCGTTCGAGTAAAGGATCTCTACCGGAACAAACTTTAAGCTGATGCCCGAAACAACGTAAACGCCCGAAGCCGAATCCGACGAGCGCACACGCAAAGCACTTTTAGCGACCTTCAAGCCGGAATAAGAATGATTGACGATGGTCATTGCCCCCGTACGCATAGAGGCCAGTTCCCGACTCATCTGACTGCAAAGGAAGATGACCACGGCGCTTTCCTTTTTTTCGGAAACATTGATTTGCGCAACGGTTACCTCTAATTCCTTCGCCGATTTGATTTCGGTACGCAAAGTCAGGCGATCGTCCACCTTATAGCGTCTTGAATCGTTTAACGGCATTTTGGCTAAAATGTACCAATCATAATCCGAAACAATTTTTCCGACAACGTTTCCGGGCACCTTTTCGGGTTTCAAATTATCCATGAATTCGGGGGTGTAATCGGCAAGGTTTTCCCCCGTCAGCATCGTTTCATATCCATCAGTGGTATTGGAAAAATAACCCGACTGAGCGGCAACGATGCTTCCCTTAGCGTGCGGCAGGCCGGATTGCAGTTCGTTTAATCGGCTTTGCAATTCGCCGATTTTAGTGGTGTAATCCACCGATTGACCGATGACGATCTGCCGACGGTTCAGATTATGCAAAACCGATTCAGCATCCTGCGAAAAGTCCTCGTAATCACCGCCGGCGCAACCGAAATTCATTTCTTTCAAGGAGGCGTCGATACGATCGTTGATCTGCTTTAAATCGGTTGCCTGCTGATTATTATAATTCTGCAATTCGGTCATATCGGCGATTTGTGCCGTCAAAGAGTCGATTTGCGACATGGTGACCGAAGCACTTTCGCTATCATAGATATTGGCAATGACACCGCCGTTGGCAACGTGGTTACCGTCCGCCACCAGATAATGATAAACACCGCCCTGATCGGAGGTGACCAGCGTTTCCCCGCGCATAATAACACCGGAGATGCTTTGACCGTCGATCATTTCGTAAAAGCCGGCGCTTTCGGTCTTGATCGGTTTATAAAAGGAGGAATACAGCTGATGCCCCAAAAAGACAGCAACGATAATAACAACCAATGCGCGCAGAACCGTGCTGATTTTCATAAATTATTCCTCCATTCCTCTACCCACCCTGCGGCGGTTTCAATATAGTTTTCGTCTTCATCGGTATAAAGCCAATGCAGTTGTTCGTTACGGCGAAGCCACGTAAGTTGACGTTTGGCATAACGCCGTGTGGCCCGTTTCAGGTTTTCCACGGCCGTGTCTAAATCCAATTCACCACGCAGGTACGGATATAATTCCTTATGGCCGATTGCCTGCGCCGCCCCGCCGTCCTGCGGCAGGTTAAGAGTGGTTTCAGCCTCCTGCAAAAGGCCGTTTTCAAGCATTAAATCTACACGGCGGTCAATACGCTCATAAAGCAGTTCCCGATCTTTACAGGTAAGGGCGATCTGCAACGTATCGTATTCATTCATCGGCGGGATTGATTCTTCGTTCGCCTGCGTTACCGTTTTGCCGGTAGATTCGTATATCTCAAACGCACGAATAATGCGGCGTTTATCGTTGGGGTGTAAGCGTGCGGCGGCCTGCGGGTCGAATTGAGATAAGCGCCGCAGCATTTCTTCGGCACCCAAGGTTTCAAACCGTTCCGTTATTTCGGCACGCAATGCGGGATCGGTTGGTTCTTCCACGACGTGCAGACCCTTTGTCAGCGCATCCATATAAAGCCCGGTGCCGCCGACCACGCTCGGCAGTTTGCCCACGCTTGTGATTTCTTCGATCAATCGACCGGCCTGCTGTACGTAATCGGCCACGGTGTACCCTTGTGACAAATCGAGAAATTCAATCAAATGATGCGGTATTCCCTGCTTTTCCGCTTCACTTGGAGCGGCAGAGGCAATGTGAATGCCCCGATAAACCTGCATGGAATCGGCCGAAATGATTTCGCCGTCAAAACGCTTGGCCAGTTCGATACTAAGGGACGTTTTACCCGAAGCGGTCGGTCCCGCAATACATAAAAATCGGATCATTAAAATTATTGGATCCTTCCGAAGTATTTTTCAAGATCGTTTTTGCGAATTTCAAAAGCGACCGGACGGCCGTGCGGGCAGTACATAATATCCCGATCGGCAAGAATGCGTTTGGCAAGTGCCAGCAATTCGCCGTCGGCCGAATGGTAGCCGGCCTTGGTTGCCGCCTTACACGCAACGGTGTGATAGATACGGTCCAACCGCTCGACCTGAACACTGCCGCGCACCAGCAGGCTGTCGGCGACCTCCTGCAAAACGGTGGCTACGTCGGTGCCGGCAAGCGGTGCCGGAATGGCACGCACAAGCACGGTGCCGT
>JAKSQF010000064.1 GCA_024404235.1 Clostridia bacterium
TATGACCGTGGAAGCTTTCCTTAACGGCCTGCTCGTCAACGGCTTCGTGTAAGGCTTTGATGACGGCATCGCACAGCGGCAACGAAACGTCACCGATGCCAAGCCGGTAGATGTGCCTGTCTGGATTTTCATTTAAGTAAGCGGCAATTTTCTGTCCGATATTGTAGAACAGATAAGAACTCTTTAAGTCGGCATAATGGGTATTAGGTTGCATATCAGTCAACGTCTCCTTCACAAATAGTTTCGGCAGGGCCGGTCATGGTAACCGAATAATCGGAATGTACTTCAATGGTCAGCACACCGCCGTCCAATTGGACGGAAATCGGTTGCTCCATCGGGCAAAAGCCGTTATGCACGGCGGCCGAAACGCTGGCGCAAGCACCGGTTCCGCAGGCCATCGTGACTCCGCTGCCGCGCTCCCAAACGCGCATACGCAGTTCGGTCGGGCTTAACACCTGTACAAACTCCACGTTTACACCGTCGGGGAAAAGGGTATCGTGTTCGATTGCCGGACCTACCGTGGTCAGCGCGACCGTGTCCATATCCTCCACAAAGCAGACAACGTGCGGATTGCCGACCGAAACGGGGGTCAGCGTGTAATCCTTGTCGCAGGCGTGAACGGTAATATCCTCGTCAACGGTGGTAACGCCCATACCGACGGCCACCTTTTTAACCTTGCCGGCGCTGACGACCAAATCCAAATCCTTAATGCCTGAAAGGGTTTCCACTTTTAAGATTTTTTTGTCGGTGTAGCCTTTGTCGTAAACGTATTTACCAACGCAGCGAATGCCGTTGCCGCACATCTTTGCTTCACTGCCGTCGGCATTGAAGATGCGCATTTTGAAATCGGCCACGGCAGAGGGCGAAATGTAGATCATCCCATCCGATCCGACGCCGAAATGACGATCGGAAAGGCGGGTGGAAAGTGCCACGATATCCTGCGGCACTTCACCGTAAACGTACAAATAGTCGTTACCGAGTCCGTGCATTTTTGTGAAGTGCATAATGTTCTCCTTTACTCTGTGTCAATGGTTGAAATACCCAGTGTGATTTCCTCCAAAACGTCCAAAAGCATTTTGACCGTGTCTAAGGAGGTCAGCGTGGCAACGTTGTTCTGTGCCGCACAACTGCGGATGGCAACACCGTCACCGAAGTGGTTGCCCGAAAGAATGGCACGGGTGTTGATCACGTAGCTGACGTAACCTGCGCGAATGGAGTCGATCACTTCCTGACTGCCTTCACTCGGTTTGTGCAGAATTTTGGTGCGAATGCCGTGCTCCCGCAAAACTTCACCGGTCAGCGAGGTAGCCTCAATATTGAAGCCCATATCGTAGAAACGGCGAATCAGCGGTATGGTTTCTTCCTTGTCCTCGTCGGCAACGCTGACAACGACCGTACCGTAGTTGTTGAGCTTCAGTCCCGAGGCGGTCAGAGCCTTGTAAACGGCACGGTGCAGCTTGGCATCGTAGCCGATGGCTTCACCGGTGGATTTCATTTCGGGGGAAAGATAGGAATCCATACCGTTCAGTTTCGAGAACGAGAAGGCCGGCGCCTTTACGTAGTAGCGATCCTTTTCACGGGGATAGATTTCAAAAATGCCCTGCTCACGCAGACTTTCTCCCAAAATAACACGGGTGGCAATGTCCGCAAGGCTGTATCCCGTTGCCTTGGAAAGGAACGGCACCGTTCTGGAGGAACGGGGATTGACCTCGATAATGTAGACGTTTTCCTGCTCGTCTACAATAAACTGAATATTGTAAAGACCGATAATACCGATGCCAAGACCCAAACGCTCGGCATAGTCTAAAATCGTGCCCTTTACCTTGTCCGAAAGACTGTAGGTGGGGTAGATGCTGATCGAGTCGCCCGAGTGTACGCCCGTGCGTTCGACCAATTCCATAATACCCGGTACGAAAACGTGGCGTCCGTCGCAAACGGCGTCGATTTCGACCTCCTTGCCGCGGATGTACTTATCCACGAGAACAGGCTTGTCTTCGTCGATTTCAACGGCGGTTTTCAGATATTCACGCAACGCCTTTTCCTTGGCAACGATCTGCATGGCACGACCGCCCAAAACAAAGCTGGGGCGCACCAAAACGGGGTAGCCGATTTCCTCTGCCGCACGCACACCGGCCTCGATCGAGGTCACGGCCTGACCCTTCGGCTGGGGAATATTCAGGTCGATCAACAGTTTTTCAAAGGAATCGCGGTTTTCGGCACGGTCAATGGCATCACAGTCGGTGCCGATGATCTTCACGCCTCTTGCCCGCAACGGCTCTGCTAAGTTGATGGCGGTCTGTCCGCCCAAGGTCGCAATAACGCCCTCCGGCTGTTCCAGACGTACCACATTCATAACGTCTTCCACGCAAAGCGGCTCGAAATAAAGCTTGTCCGAGCAGGTGTAGTCGGTCGAAACGGTTTCGGGGTTGTTGTTGATGATAATGGCCTCGTAGCCGACTTCCTTAATGGTCTTTACGGCGTGCACGGTGGAATAGTCGAATTCCACGCCCTGCCCGATACGAATCGGACCCGAGCCCAACACCAAAATCTTCTTCTTTTCGGAAACGACCGATTCGTTTTCTTCCTCGTAGGTCGAGTAGAAATAGGGAATGTAACTGTCAAATTCCGAAGCGCAGGTGTCAATCATCTTGTAAACGGGGTAGATGTTGTTTTCGTCCCGCAGAGCGAAAACGTCCAACTCGCTTGTATTCCAAAGTGCGGCGATTTCCCGATCGGAAAAGCCCATCTTTTTGGCTTCGCGCAGTATTTCGACCGAGCCGGCGTTTGCCTTGATTTCCTGCTCCTTTTCCACAATGTTTTTCAGCTTGCGGATAAAGAAAGCGTCAATGGCGGTCGCAGCACAAATCTTTTCAATGGGACAGCCGCCGCGTAACAACTCTGCAATGGCATAAATGCGATCGTCGGTGCCGATTTTGATGTAACCGAGCAAATCCTCTTCGGACATCGTGTCAAACTTGCGGCTGTGCAGGTGAATAAGACCGATTTCAAGCGAACGAATGGCTTTCAGCAGACTTTCTTCAAAGGTTCTGCCGATGCTCATCACCTCGCCGGTGGCCTTCATCTGGGTCGAAAGCGCCTGATCGGCATCGGTGAATTTATCGAAGGGGAAGCGGGGCATTTTGGTGACCACGTAGTCAAGGGTCGGTTCAAATGCCGCAGGGGTGTTGGCAATCTGAATTTCGTCCAACGTCAACCCAACGCCGATTTTTGCCGAAACACGGGCGATGGGGTAGCCGCTGGCCTTTGAAGCCAATGCCGACGAGCGTGAAACACGGGGATTGACTTCGATCAGATAGTATTGGAAAGACTTCGGATCCAGCGCAAACTGAACGTTACAGCCACCCTCGATTTTAAGAGCGCGGATGATTTTCAAAGCGCTGTCACGAAGCATGTGATATTCTTTGTTGGTTAAGGTTTGCGAAGGGCAGGCTACGATAGAGTCACCGGTGTGAATGCCAACCGGATCCAAATTTTCCATATTACAGATGGTAATGGCGGTGTCGTTGGCATCTCGAATGACCTCGTATTCAATTTCCTTATAGCCCTTGATGCTCTTTTCAATCAATACCTGATGCACGGGGGAAAGGGCAAGTGCGTTTTTCATTATGGCAACGAATTCTTCTTCGTTGTCGGCAAAACCGCCGCCGGTACCGCCCAAGGTAAAAGCAGGGCGCAGTACGACCGGATAACCGATTTTTTCGGCAACTGCCAAACCGTCCTCGATCGAGGTGGCAATATCCGAAGCCAAAACCGGTTCGCCCAGTTCTTCGCACAGTTCCTTAAACAGCTCGCGGTCCTCCGCACGCTCAATACTCTCACTTTTGGTACCAAGCAGTTCCACACGGCATTCGTCTAAAATGCCCTTTTCCTCCAACTGCATGGCCAAGTTCAGGCCGATCTGTCCGCCAATGCCGGGCAGAATGGCATCGGGACGCTCGTAACGGATGATCTTTGCGATGTATTCCAGCGTCAGCGGTTCCATGTAAACCTTGTCGGCAATGGAGGTGTCGGTCATGATGGTGGCCGGGTTCGAGTTGCACAGAATGACCTCGTAGCCTTCTTCCTTCAGCGCAAGGCAGGCCTGCGTTCCGGCGTAGTCAAATTCTGCGGCCTGTCCGATGACGATCGGGCCCGAGCCGATTACTAATATCTTTTTCAGGTCGGTTCTCTTAGGCATTGGGCGTTTCCTCCATCATCGCAACAAAGCGGTCAAACAAATAGGTGCTGTCCTGCGGACCGGGGGCACTTTCCGGATGATACTGCACACTGAAAGCGTGGTCCCGAACACATTGCAGACCCTCGACCGTGTCGTCCAGCAGGTTGATGTGGGTCACGGTCAGCGGGGTGGATGAAAGGCTGTCCTTATCCACTGCGTAAGAGTGATTTTGTGAAGTAATTTCAATTGTGTTGGTGGCCAAATTGCGCACGGGGTGGTTGCCGCCGCGGTGACCGAATTTCAGCTTGTAGGTCTTGGCACCGTAGGCAAGCGCCAAAATCTGATGACCAAGGCAAATACCGAAAATCGGGTAATGACCTAATAATTTTTGAACGGTGGCAATGGTCTGCGGTACGTCGGTCGGGTCGCCGGGCCCGTTGGAAAGGAAAATACCGTCGGGCTTTAAAGCGCAAATCTCCTCGGCCGAGGTGTTCCACGGCACAATGGTCACCCGACAGCCGCATTTATTCAGACTGCGTACGATGTTTTCTTTCATACCGCAGTCTACGGCAACAACGTGGTGCTTTTCGTTTTCTGCGGGCGAAACGACCGTTTCTTTCCGGCTGACGCGGGAAACGGCATCGTTTGCAAGGGTGGTATCCTTTAAAATCTGCAGGCCTTTTTCTTTAGGCATATCCGCACTTGTAATCAGCACCTTGCGGCTGCCGAAATCCCGAATGGAACGGGTCAGCTTTCGGGTGTCAATGCCGTAAATACCGGCAACGGCGTACTGCTTCATCACCTGATCCAGCGTGGCGGTACTGCGGAAATTCGACGGCAGGTCGTTATATTCCCGCACAATCAGCGCACCAATGGTCGGTGTGGCGGTTTCGTAGTCGTCATCGGCCATACCGTAGTTGCCGATGAGCGGATAGGTCATTACAACGGCCTGATCGGTGTAGGAAGGATCGGAAAGGATCTCCTGATAGCCGACCATCGAGGTGTTAAAGACCAATTCGCAGACCTTATCCTCACCGTGACCGAAGGCATATCCGTAGTATTCCTGACCGTCCTCCAGTAAAAGTTTTCTGTTAAATTCCATAGCTTGTTCCTTTATATATGCGTTGGCATTCGGCCAAATTTACTGCTGTTTTGCGTTCTTCAGTGCCGCGCCGATAAAGCCCTTGAACAGCGGATGCGGTTTGTTGGGGCGGCTCTTGAATTCGGGGTGATACTGTACGCCGACGTAGAACGGACGGTCGGTCAGTTCCACCGTTTCCACCAGACGGCCGTCGGGCGAAAGTCCGCTTAAGGTCAATCCTGCGTTTTCGATCACCTCACGGTAGTCGTTGTTAAATTCGTATCTGTGGCGGTGACGTTCGGAAATGGAAAGCGTACCGTAGCAACGTTCCATCGTCGTGCCCGAACGGATCTCGCACGGGTAGGCACCCAGTCGCAGAGTGCCGCCCTTGGCAATTTCGTCACTTTGTCCCGGCATAAAGTCAATGACCTTGTGCGGGCAGTTTTCGTCAAATTCGCCCGAGTTTGCATCGGATATGCCAGCCTTGTTGCGGGCATATTCCATCACGGCGATCTGCATTCCGAGGCAGATGCCGAAATAGGGAAGTTCGTTTTCACGGGCATACTGTGCCGAAAGGATCATACCGTCGATACCGCGGTTGCCGAAGCCACCCGGTACGATGATGCCGTCCAGTCCGGCCAACTTTTCACCGACGTTTTCGGGGGTGATTTCTTCCGAGTCGATCCATTGAATATCAACGTCGGTGTTGTGATAATATCCGGCGTGGCGTAAAGCCTCCGCCACCGAAAGGTAAGCGTCGTGCAGGGCAACGTACTTGCCGACAAGACCGATCTTTACCATATCGGGACGTGCCTTGATGCGCTCGACCATCTGCGTCCATTCGCTAAGGTCGATCGGGCGCGGCTCTAAACCGATCTCGCGGCAAACCACGCCGGAAAAGTCTGCTTTTTCAAGCATCAGCGGTGCCTCATACAGGCAGGGCAGGGTGATGTTTTCGATTACACAGTCGGGTTTAACGTTACAGAACAGAGAGATTTTTTTGAAAATAGATTCCTCCAGCGGCTCATCACAGCGCAGGACGATAATGTTGGGGTTGATGCCCATTCCCTGCAATTCTTTGACCGAGTGCTGGGTCGGTTTGGACTTGTGTTCGTCCGAACCGCTTAAGAACGGTACTAACGTGACGTGGATAAACAGACTGTTTTCACGGCCGACCTCTAACGAGATCTGGCGAACAGCCTCCAAAAACGGTTGAGATTCAATATCGCCGATGGTACCGCCGATTTCGGTGATAACAACGTCGGCTTCGGTTTTCTTACCGACACTGTACACAAACTCCTTGATTTCGTTTGTGACGTGCGGAATGACCTGAACGGTCGAACCGAGGTATTCGCCGCGGCGTTCCTTGTTCAGTACGTTCCAGTAAACCTTACCGGTCGTCAGGTTGGAAAAGCGGTTCAGATCCTCGTCGATAAAACGCTCATAGTGACCAAGATCCAAATCGGTTTCGGCACCGTCCTCCGTAACGTAAACCTCGCCGTGCTGGTACGGACTCATCGTGCCGGGATCGACGTTGATGTACGGATCCAACTTCTGCGCGGCAACCTTATAGCCACGGGCCTTCAAAAGCCGCCCGAGGGATGCCGCCGTAATTCCTTTTCCCAGACCGGATACCACACCGCCGGTCACAAAAATATACTTTGTCATTTCTCTCAACCTCTGTTCTGTACGTTTTTACTCTACTGTAACGGATTTTGCTAAGTTCTTCGGCTTGTCGATGTCGCAACCGTTTTCCCTTGCAACGTGATAGGCCAATAATTGCAACGGGATAATCTCCACAATGCCTGAAAAGACCGTTTCCACGTTCGGGACGTAGATGACGTCGTCGGCTACCGAAGCGATTTTAACGTTGTGCTTAAAGGTTACGGCCAGCACGTCTGCACCGCGCGCCTTTACTTCAACAACGTTGCTCATGGTTTTTTCGTAAATGTCCTTGTTGTAGCACAGCGCAATAACCGGCTGATGCTCGTCGATCAGCGCAATGGTGCCGTGCTTTAACTCGCCCGCCGCATAGGACTCTGCGTGAATGTAGGAAATTTCCTTTAACTTCAGCGCAGCCTCCAACGAAGCGGCATAGTCGGTGTTTCGTCCGATAAAGAATACCGAACGGTCGGGGGTGTAATGCTTTGCAAGATTCGGGATATGGGGGTTGGAATCCAACGCCTCCTGCACCTTGCTCGGCATATCCTCAAGTGTTTCCAAAAGATTTGCATAGGTCGGCTCGTCAATGCGGTTCAAATGCCTTGCCACGTAAAGGGCAAAGACGTAAAGCAGTGCCACCTGCGTGGTGTAGCCCTTGGTCGTTGCCACGGCGATTTCGGGGCCCGCCCAAGTGTAAAGGGTATAGTCTGAAATCTTGGCAATGGTACTGCCAACTACGTTGACAAGTGACAGCACCTTTGCACCACGGCTTTTACATTCCTTAATGGCGGCAATGGTGTCGGCCGTTTCGCCCGATTGGGATAATACGATCAGTAAGGTCTGCTCGTCGATCAGCGGGTCGCTGTAACGCAGCTCGCTGGCAAGCTCGGTATGGACCGGAATACGGCAAAGCTTTTCAATGGCGTATTTTCCGGCGCAACCGGCATAGCAGGCCGAACCGCAGGCCGTAATGATGATCTTGTTAATGCTTTTCAGGTATTCATCGGAAATTTCAAGGTCGTCCAGCTTGATTTCAGAGCCTTGAATACGCGGCGCGATCGTGGCCTTTACGGCACGGGGCTGCTCCATGATTTCCTTCAACATAAAATGCTCATAGCCGCCCTTTTCAGCCGACTGAATATCCCAGTTGATGCGGCTGACCTTTTTGTCGACCGTATTGCCGAGACAGTCGAATACGGTGATTGCTTCGGGTGTGACCTCGGCAAATTCACCGTCTTCCAAATAAATTACGTTGCGGGTATGGGAAACCAGCGCCGTAACGTCCGAAGCAAAGAAGTTTTCACCCACGCCGACACCCAAAATCAGGGGGCTGGCTTCACGGGCAACAAAGACCTTGTTCGGTTCGTCTGCACAAACCACGCCTAAGGCGTAGGAGCCGTGCAAACGGGTGGTCGTTTTAATAACGGCTTTTTTGAAATCGCCCTGATAGTACTTTTCAATCAGGTGAACGACAACCTCGGTATCGGTTTCACTTTCAAAAACAAAACCGTCGGCAATCAGTTCTTCACGCAGTAAAACGTAGTTTTCAATAATGCCGTTATGCACAACGGCAAATTTACCGTCGTTGCTTAAATGCGGGTGGGCGTTGTTATCGGTCGGCGCACCGTGGGTGGCCCAACGGGTGTGGCCGATTCCGGTAAAGCCGGGAACGTTTTTGCCGTCCTCGGTTTTTTCACAAAGGTTTGCAATACGTCCGGTTACCTTGGATACGGTGATTTTTTCATCACACAGAACGGCAATGCCGGCTGAATCGTATCCGCGGTATTCCAGTTTTTTCAAACCGTCTAAAAGAATGGGGGCTGCCGGCTGATTGCCGGTAAAACCTACAATTCCACACATATAATACCTCCCGTATTATTCCCACTCTACCGTGGCAGGGGGCTTGGAGGTAATGTCGTAAACAACGCGGGAAACGCCTTGCACCTCGTTGGTGATGCGGCTGCTCGAGCGTTCCAGTACTTCGTAGGGCAAACGGGTCCATTCCGCCGTCATAAAGTCGTCGGTGGTCACGGCACGCAATGCCACGGTGT
>JAKSQF010000065.1 GCA_024404235.1 Clostridia bacterium
AATCCAATATGGAATATTTCTACGGAAATACCGTCCCGAATTTCGATTTCAATCAGTATTTCAAACTGAATAATAACGTTCGCATCTTCGACGCCGGCTCGGTACAGGTCAACGTTGCCAGTGCCGTTCTCCCGAGCGAACCCGCCAAGGATATCGAGGGTGCTGTTTGGAAGATCGCCAACAATACGGCAGGTATTAAATATAACTCTGCCATTGCTTATTTGATGGCCAACAAACTGCAAAACAATTTGGATGTTCCGGTCGGTATCATTGATACCGCAAAGGGTGCTTCGGTGATCGAAGCATGGTTGCCGCGCGAGGCAATCGACGGTAACGACACCATTAAGTCCACGCTGACCGGCCGCGGTCTTTATAAAAATGAAACCCAGCTTGCCGTGGAAAAGAACTGGCAGTTTATGACCACCCTTTACAACGCCAAGATCGCACCGTTCACCAAGGCAAACATTGCCGGTATGATTTGGTATCAGGGCGAAAGCAACGTGAAATACGCTAATGCTGACGGTACCAACCCCTACTATACCGAAGCTTTGAAGGAACTGGCGCTCTCTTACAGCCAACTGTTTGGCTTTGAACCCGGCACAATGCCGTTCATTTGCGGCCATATCGCTCCCTATAACTACGACAACGTCCGTGCCAATGACTTCCACACCATTCTTCCGATGTTTGAAAATGCCATGGCTGATGCCGGCAAGGCATTGGAAGGACAGGTCAAGATGTATCAGGTCCCGATTTATGACGTTTCGCTGATCTACCGTGATCCGCCTTCCATCAACTTTGACCCCATTCACCCCAGCACCAAGGAACCCGTTGCCGAACGCTTTGCCGATATCGCTTTGAAGGAAGTTTACGGCAATCAAAGCGGATTCGGTGCACCGGAATACGTTTCTATGCAGGTCAGCGGTAATAAGGCCGTTCTTACCTTCAAAAATGTGGGCGAGGGTCTTGCCGTACTGAACGGCGGCACCGAGCTGAAGGGCTTTGCCATTTGCGACAGCAGCAGAACCTTCGTTAATGCCAAGGCAAAAATCACCGGCACCAATCAGGTAACTGTTTGGAGTGAGGGCGTACTGAATCCGGTCGCCGTTACCTATGCGTGGGATTCCTTCAATATGAGTGCTTCGCTCGGTAACTCCATTAACGTACCGGCCGTTCCGTTCCGCACCGATGCGGTCGCATCGTCCTACATTCTTTCCAACGATTGGATGAACTGCGATGCCGAGCAGGTTTGGATCATGTACTCCACCATTGCCAGCCATTGCCCGTCGGCCGATGTGAAAAATACCGCAGGCTTTGTACCCGCTTGGAATACCACGGCAAAACTCACTTTTGCCGATAATGCCATGACGGTCGGCTACACGGGAACGGGTGCTTCGTTCTCGCCGGTACTGAACCTGCCCACCAACGATTTCTCGTTGAAGGACGTTAAGGCAATTTATCTGAACGTGAAGAATAACGATGCCCGCGCAAAGCAACTTCGCCTTCTGCTCCAATCGGGCAATACCACTTATGTGGCAGACGGCGTAAAAGCCGTTGCCGCCGGCGGGGAAGATACACGTTATATCTTCGATTTGACCAAGCTTTATCAGAACGACGGCACGACCAAGGTTGCCAATGCCTCTAACATAGTTTATCTGGCAAAGGGCATCACCTTCGAGGTAGTCGATACCGCTGCCGGTAGTATCACGGTTGACGACATTTCGTTCGCCACCTGCGCTGCTTCCGACATTTGGGAAAACAGCGAAACCGTCTTCGGCGACGTTGACCTCGACGGCGATTTCGATGCTAACGACGTTGTCGCATTGAAGGCTGCTATGCTGCAGAACTCGATTGACAGTATCGCAAGATACGACATCAACGCCGACGGCGTGGTTGACGTTCGCGATTTGGTTCGCTTGAAAAAGATGCTGGCTGCCTGATTGGCAGATACTCCGCAAGCAATATCATCCGCACGGCGGTCGGTTTTCCGACCGCCGTGTTTTCTGTTTTGCTTAAAGAAGAAAACCGACCGACGCAATACCGTAAGGTATTGCTTCGGTCGGTTTGGAATGTGAAGATTGGAGTTGAATGAAAAACTATTCCGGTGGATATTCGGTGGTGGTATTTTCTGAAGAAGTATTCTCCGGTGTAGACTCTGTTGAAGATTCTCCCGAGGACACTGTTGTAGATTCTTCTATAGGATCGCTTGTCTGTGAAGAGCTTTCCGATTCGGTTGCCGACTCAGGCTGTGAGGAATCCGATGTTTCTGAAATTACGGACGATTCGGAATTCTCAGGTGCTTTCGGTGTAGTATCTATAACGATTACCGCTTGGGAATGAAGGGAAATATAACGCTTTTTTACCGTTTCTAAATCATAGGTTACATTCCCGCGCAACGGATCGTTCATAAGGGCTTTTGGCGTATTCAGGTCATAGCCGATAAGCACTAAACAATGCTCCGGTACCAATAACTCCAGCTTTTTTCCGTCAATGTTCCAAACCTTAGAAACATACGCCGGTTTCATCTGCTCGGTACCCCAAATGATCACGGGAATACCGCTTTCAACAGTTTTCAGCAAATATTCAAAAGAACTGTTGCTGACATTTTTGGCAACATAGGCGGAGTTTTGTTCGCGTAAATACTTATTGGCGGCTTCAACAATTGGCTTTGCATAGCATCCGCAACCGTATTTGCTGTCCGGATGCCCTACGAATACCTCCCAAAAATTCGCTCGACCGTCACTCTGTTTCAAATAATTACTGGAAGCCAAGGTCATTTTTGATACCGGGAAGCCATAGTAATTCAATACCGCTGTCAGTGCGGTAATTTCACATCCGGTAGGTAATTCTGGATTTTGTGGCAGATATGCTACCGGAATTTTGACATATTTTTTACTTAATCCGGAAAAATCAATGCTTCCGGTAGATACCTTTACGGTATTTTCTTCAGTCTGTTTGGTCGTGACAGATTCTTCATGCAACACTTTTGCAACATTGTTTGTTTTCTGTATTTTTTGTGTGATGTCTTCCGCTTCCGGGATTACTACCTCGTCCTTTGACTTCGGGATAGCGGAAGATACAATCGTTGAAACGGAGGAAGAAATTTCGGAAGAAGTGAATTCTGACTCGATTTCTGACACAGAAAGGCTATCAGGTGATGTGTCTTCAGACGAATTTTCGCTTAAAACGGGTTGCTGTGGCGTTTTGGGGAATTTGAATACCATAACAGTAGCAATTGCCGCCAGCAAAAGTGCAGTTGCCCCGAGGATAATGGGGTACTTTGATCGGGAAGGGATTTGCTGATGTTTTTTCATAACGCAATTCCTTTTGTATGTAATATTATCATTATAACATATAGAAATACTCTAATCGACAATTTTTGCAAAAAATCGGCAAATGGATGAATACAATGCTGCTTTACGGAAATTAAGCATTTTACGATTTTCTAAAACGACAATTTTGGTAAAAGGCGAAGGAGATATCCTCGGAATATTTGTATTGCAAAATATAAAAGTGCAGAAACAATACCTTGCGGTATCGCTTCTGCGTTTTTGCTTGTTCTACGAGATTTCACGGCTCTTTGCACTTTCGTCTCGCTGACGCTCGTTGCCTTTATCCGTAAAAAGATGTGCGTTGCCGATTAAAACTCAATCGTTTCCGGGGCGGCGGTAAACGAAGAAAACGTTGCAACGGCATTTTTAAGATAAAATACCTGCGTGTTGCCGTCGTTTTCATCATACATCTGGCGCAGGGTGGGGTAGGCGTCAAGCATGGATTTGCGTGCTTCAACACGGTCGTCCTCGACTAACTCGCCCGCCACACGAAGCCAAGTGCCGTCCTTAAAAGCGCAGATTTCAACCTTTGGATTCAGTGCAACTTGTTTCGAAATCGGCTTCACTTTTCCGGTTTGGATGTAAAGCTTTCCCTCAAAAGCGTGGGCAGTGCCGAACGGGCGAACTCTCGGTTGATCACCGTCCATAGTAGCTAAATAATAGGTTTCGGCTTCTTTCAAAAAATTTAATACCTTTTCCATAATAATACTCCTTGCTTGATTTATATTGTAAATTGTTTGTACTGTTTTAGCCGTTGACCGGCTTATTTGATTTACCGATTATGCATTACTTCTCCATCAAATTTATCAATATGCGGCCGTTGTCCTTCAGCCACTTGTTCCATTTTCGGTATTCGGGAAACACACGCAGGACCTCGGCGTAGAACCTATCGGAATGATTCATTTCCTTTCGATGACACAACTCGTGTACAACAACGCTGTCGATAACCTCCGGCGGCGTCAACATCAGCAGACAGTTGAAATTCAAGTTGCCCTTACTGCTGCAACTGCCCCACCTGGAATGTTGGTTGCGGATTGTAATGCGCCCGTATGTAACGCCCACAAGGGGAGCGTAATGCTTGACCCGTTCCGGAATCACCTGCAGGGCTTTGTCAGCCAACTGCTGAATATCTTCCGATGTCAGCTTCTTCATGTGGGCCATGGCTTGCTGTTCGGCTTGCGCTTTTGCAAGATGCTTTTCGATCCACGCCTTGTTTTGCAATAAAAACGTGTTGATTTGCTTGTCGGTAGCCCGCAGCGGAGCACGGATAATCAGCCTGCTTTGCTTGATTTCGGCAGCCATCGTCTTGCGCTTACTGCGAATCACCTCAAATTCCATGCAGGCCACCCCTCGCTGTTTTTTCTTCCCGCACTTGCACCTTTTGCGATAAATGCCGGAAGACCTGCTTAATATAATAACATAATTTCTTCCCAAAAACAAGACGGGGGATACTTATTATGTTATTTGTAGGGCAGGGAGGTGGTGCTTTGCACTTCGGGCTGGTTTTTGTGTTTCTCATCAAACATCACACATCCGAAAAACAAAAGACCTATCACAACAGTGATAGGTCTTCGTTCTGGTGGGAGAGGATGGATTCGAACCATCGAAGGCATAGCCAGCAGATTTACAGTCTGTCCCCTTTGGCCACTCGGGAACTCTCCCATATTTAACTGTCCCGTCCGAAAAATGGAGCTGGTGGACGGACTTGAACCCCCGACCTGCTGATTACAAATCAGCTGCTCTACCAACTGAGCTACACCAGCACGTTCGAGCGCCTAAATAATATACCATACCCGATCGGTAATGTCAAGTAAAAAATGCAAAAAAACCGTATTTTTTTATAATCTTCAAAAAAACCGCCTTTTTGGTATGTTTTCCGCTCTGCTTGGGCAGAATAGGAAAAGAATTCATTGAACGGAGGAAATTTGAATGAAAAAAAGATTTACGGCGGTTTTGCTGACCGCTGCGCTGGTTTTGACGACGATGCTTTCGCTTTCAGCCTGTGGAAAAAAGGGAAAGGCTACGGTCTATTTCCTGAATTTCAAACCGGAAACGGCAAGTGTGTATGAATCCATCGCAAAGGATTACGAAAAGGAAACCGGCGTTTCGGTCAAGGTCGTTACGGCGGCCGCCAACACCTACGAGCAAACCCTGAAATCCGAAATTGCTAAGGCCGATGCGCCGACCATTTTCCAAATTAACGGCCCGATCGGTTACGCTTCGTGGAAAAACTACTGCGCCGATTTGAAGAACAGTAAGCTTTACGAATATCTTTCCGATAAAACGCTGGCCGTGACCGACGGGGAGGGTGTGTACGGCATTCCTTACGTGGTAGAAGGCTATGGCATTATCTATAACGACGGAATCATGCGCCGGTACTTTGATTTGAAAGATCGCCAAACCACTGTCAACGGGGTAGGAGAAATCAAAAACTTTGCAACGTTGAAAACGGTTGTCGAGGATATGTCCAAGCATAAGCGTGAATTGAAAATCGAGGGCGTTTTTGCTTCGACGTCGCTTGCCGGCGGTGAGGATTGGCGCTGGCAGACCCACCTTTTGAACGTGCCGCTCTATTATGAATTCCGTGATAATACCGATTACAACGACCCGACCTTGGCGGGGCTGAATTCTAAGGAAATCGCCTTTCTTTACAATGAGCGCTATCACGATATTTTTGACCTTTACCTGAATAATTCCATCACCGCCAAAACGCTGTTGGGGGCAAAATCTACCGAGGATTCCATGGCGGAGTTTGCTCTCGGCAAGGTGGCGATGGTGCAAAACGGCAACTGGGCGTGGTCGCAGATTCGTGACGTCAGCGGCAACGTTGTGAAAAAAGAAGATATCAAATTCCTACCGATTTATACCGGTGTTGCGGGCGAAGAATCGCAGGGACTTTGCATCGGCACCGAAAATTATCTTGCTATCAACAAAAATGCTTCGGCCGAACAGCAAGAGGAATCCCTCGCGTTTTTGGATTGGCTGTTCAGCAGTAAAACGGGTAAAAAGTACGTCACCGAAAAGCTCGATTATATCACGCCGTTTTCCACCTTTTCGGAGGATGAACTGCCGAACGACCCGCTGGCAAGGGAAGTGGTACACTATATGAACGACGATCAGCTGACCGCCGTTCCGTGGGTGTTTACCGCCTTTCCGGGCGAGGGCTTCAAAACGGCTGTCGGCGCGGCGCTGCTTGAATATGCGCAGGGCAACCGTCCGTTTGGCGACGTCGTTACCACCGTAAAGAACAGATGGAAGAGTGAACGGGGCTAATGGAACATTCGATCAAACGCTGGGCATGGCTTTTGGTTTTGCCGACCTTTGCGGCCTTTTGTATCGCTTTTTTAATTCCGTTTTTCTCGGGACTCTATCTGTCATTCTGCAATTTTCGCACCGTGAATGATGCGGTCTTTGTCGGCCTTTCCAATTATCGCCGCATTTTCACCGCCGATTCCGAATTTCTGCACGCGCTGTGGTTTACGGTTCGCTTTGCCGTACTGGCGGTGCTTTCGGTCAATCTGTTCGGCTTTGCGCTGGCACTGCTATTGACTCGCGGTATTCGCGGCACCAACGTGTTTCGCACCTTTTTCTTTATGCCCAACCTCATCGGCGGTATCGTGCTGGGGTATATTTGGCAGATGATCATCAACGGCGTGCTGTATCGCTATCAGTACGCCATTACCTCCGATCCGAAATTTGGCTTTTGGGGTCTTATAATCCTGATGAACTGGCAGATGATCGGCTATGTGATGATCATCTATATTGCCGGTATCCAAAGCGTGCCGGGCGATTTGGTCGAGGCCGCACGGGTCGACGGCGCCAATGCGCCGCAGGTATTGCGGCACGTCATTCTGCCGTCGGTAATGCCTTCAGTGACGATCTGCCTGTTTCTTACCATCACCAATTCGTTTAAGATGTTCGACCAAAACTTGGCTTTAACGGCCGGCGCACCTGCCAATAAGACCCGAATGCTGGCGCTGGATATCTACCAAACCTTTTACGGGCGTATTGGCTATGAGGGGGTGGGGCAAGCGAAGGCAGTGCTGTTTTTCGTGATCGTGGCGTTGATTTCGCTGACCCAATTATACCTGACACGTCGGAAAGAGGTGGAAAACTGATGCCGAAACGGCTGACAAATGCGTTTCTGTTTTTGATTCTGCTTGCATTGGCTCTGTTGTTTGCGGCGCCGGTGCTGGTGGTTGTGATGAACTCCTTTAAAGCAAAGTTTTCCATCAGCCAAACCCCGTTCGTTCTACCCAATGCACAAACCTTTGTGGGCGGCGAAAACTACACCAAGGGCATTGCCGATACCGGCTTCTTTTCGGCGTTCTTGTGGTCGCTGTTCGTTACCGTCTTTTCGGTGGCGGCAATCCTTGTGTTCACCTCGATGACGGCGTGGTTTACCGTGCGTATCAAAAGCTGGTACACCACGGTGCTGTACGATTTTTTTGTCTTTTCCATGATTGTCCCGTTTCAAATGGTCATGTTCACCATGTCCCGCATTGCCAACGTGTTGGGGTTAGATAACCCCATTGGGTTGGTGTTCATCTACCTCGGCTTCGGGGCGGGGTTGTCGGTCTTTCTGTTTTCCGGCTTTATTAAATCGGTGCCGCGCGGTATCGAAGAAGCCGCCACCATTGACGGCTGTAACGCCATTACGACCTTTTGGCGGGTGGTGTTCCCGATTTTGAAGCCGACGACCGTCACGGTGGCGATTCTCAATACCATGTGGATTTGGAACGACTACCTGCTGCCGAATCTCGTCATCGGAAGCGATTATAAAACCATCCCCATCGCCATTCAGTATTTGAAAGGCGGTTACGGCTCGGTCGATATGGGGGCAATGATGGCCATGCTGGTGTTAAGTATTCTGCCGGTCATTGTTTTTTATCTGACTTGCCAAAAGTATATTATCAAAGGAGTGGCGGCCGGTGCGGTCAAGGGATAAAGGAGAAAGCGGCATTCTGCTGGCGCTTTCGTCATTGGCAGGGCCTTACGGGATCGGCTCGCTCGGGCGGTGTGCCTATCGGTTTGTCGACTTTCTTTCGGAAAGTCATCAGCGATATTGGCAGCTGTTACCGCTTGTTCCCGTGGACGAATACCATTCGCCCTATCGGTCGGTGTCCTGCTTTGCGGGGGAGATTCTTTATATCGATTTGGAATTTTTGACCAAGGACGGCCTGCTTGCTACGTTGGAATTGCCGCCGCAGGGGCAGTTTTCCCGCACCGATTACGAAACCGCCGCCGAAATAAAAATGCCGCTTTTACGGCTTGCCGTCGAGCGTTTTGAGGATACAACTCCCCGTTATCGTCGCTTTTTGAATAAAAATCGCCATTGGCTGGAGGATTACGCCCTTTTTGAAAGCATTTCGGCGGAATACGGCAGTCTTGCTGATTTTCCGGAAGAATTGAAATTCCGTCAGCCGAAAGCACTGGAGGCCTTTGTGCTGACTCATCGGGAAGAAATCCGTTTTTATAAGGTCACGCAATTCCTTTTTTACGAGCAGTTTTTTGCGCTCAAGCGTTACGCTG
>JAKSQF010000066.1 GCA_024404235.1 Clostridia bacterium
CCGAATCAACGTCAGGGTGCGCAACCCCACTTTTTTGACCGAGCGATCGACAATAAATCCGTTCTGCGAGAGAATAGCCTCCACACGGTATAGCGGATGCTCGCCCAAACCGTTCGGCCACCATAATTGTGGGTTTTCAATTTCGTTTTCTTTCCCGATTTCAAGTTCTGTCTTGTCGCCGTCGGGAGCGGTCAGCGTAACAGTCGCTTCGGCTTCACCGTCAAAGCAAAGCGTCGGCTTTAAGAAAACTTTTCCGTTTTCGTGACGTTGAGTAATACGAAAATCGGTCAGTCGGGCGCTGTCGACCACCAGCAGGTAAATATCCCGCCAAATACCGACGTCGGGCAATCTTGCCGCCCAATCCCAACCGGACATACAAATGGCCTTGCGCAGGTTGCCATAGCCCTTCAGCGAATGACCGACACCAAGCGTCGGCTTAAACGGATCATTGGCCTTTAGGTATTTATCGACCGAATGAAAGGTAATACGAATGCGGTTTTTACCCGCAACCAATCGGTCGGTCACGTCGAATTCGTAGGTGCGGTGCATATTGTCGGTATAGCCGATATGCGTGTCATTGACATAAATATCACACAGCGTGTCCAAACCGTCACAGTGAAGCAGTACACGGTTACCGTCCGGCTGATAGTCAAAGGTGCGCCAAAAATCAAAATCGTGATCCAAAAGCGCTAACGTTTTTAGTTCATTGTCCCGATAATAAGGGTCGTCGATCAAATTGTTTTCCAATAAAACCGAAAGCACCGAGCCGGGAATTTCACCGGCGCAGGCAAAACCGGCACCGTCCAACTGCCAACAACCGTTGAGAGTGATTTTTTTCATTCTTGTTCCTCCTTGAGGAAGGGCTCTTAATTATTCTATTACAATTCTCGGTACTCTCGGAGAAATGCCACAGACGATTTCATAATTGATGGTGCCGCAAAGATCGGCCAGTTCTTCTACCGGTAAATCTTTACCGAACAAAATCACTTCATCACCGGCAGTAGCTTCCGGAACATCGGTCACATCAACCGATAACTGATCCATACAGATTCGTCCGATAATATTTGCACGTTGGCCACGGATCATTACCTGACCTTTGTTGGAAAGCGCACGGGGATAGCCGTCGGCGTATCCGGCAGTAATAGTCGCAATACGCATTGGCTTTTCAGCTTTGAAGGTGCGGCCGTAGTTAACGGTATCGCCCGGGCGAATTTCCTTTACCATGGAAATGACGGATTTAACGGTCATTACGGGAATGAAATCTTCCTTCAATTTTAAGGATGAATCGGGCGTAAGTCCGTAAAGAATAATACCGGGTCGGCAAAGGTCACGGTGCTTGTCGGCATCTAAACAGAAAGCCGCCGAATTGCAGCAATGACAGTATTTCGGATGCAGACCGCTTTGCTCAAAACGTGCCACACCGGCCGAAAAGCGCTCGTACTGTGCCTGAGTAAAACCGTCCTCGGTTTCGGGAGTGCGGTCAGATACGGCAAAGTGGGTGAAAATACCTTCAAAACGCAGTTGGGGAAGTTGCGCGGCTCTGATAGCCTCTTCAATACCGGGTAGGGAATCGTCACGGCAATCAAAGCCGATGCGTCCCATACCGGTGTCTAACTTGATGTGAATGTTCAAGGTCACGCCGGCATTTACGGCAGCATCGGAAAGCGCTTTGGCGTATTCGGGTGAATAAACTGTTTGGGTAATATCATTGGTATATAATTGCGAAGCCATACTGACCGGTGTGTAACCTAAAATCAAAATTGGTTTTGTGATGCCCAGCCCTCGCAGCGTGATAGCTTCTTCAATGTTGGAAACGGCAAAGGCGGAAGCGCCTTCTTCGTCTAATACGGGGACGATATGCCGCACCGAATGACCGTAGGAGTCCGCTTTAACAACGGCCATCAGTCCGGCACCGCCGGCTTCGCCTTTAATGATATTAAAGTTATGCCTTAGTGCACTTAAATCAATTTCAGCCCAAGTGCGATGTAAAAAATCCAAAAAAATTACCTTCTTTATATTATAATCGTTCAGCGTAAAGATTTAGGAAGCTTGCCGGCTAACTTTTCAGGCAGAACCGAAAGGATTGCACGGTAGTTCAGTACGAGGTGTACACCGCCCATCACAATGCCCGATGCGGCAAGTATGCCGATCTGCACAAGACGGGAAGAGCCGGTAACCGGCAGCAGATAATTGAAACCGATACCGAGCGCCACCAAAACCAGTACGGAAAGCAACACACGGGGCAGGGCGCGTAACGTTTCACCGTAGCGCACGTTCATGTTACGGCGCAGATACCAAAGGCTCATTCCGTTGGAAATTAAGAAGCCGATCAGTGTTGCCGTAATGGCGCCGTGATAGGCTTGCCCGCCAAGATGCTTGAAAAGATGCATTAGCGGAATATCCAGCAAAAGGTTGGCTAAAAGGCCGCTGAATACGCTGAGGTAAATGACTCGCTTTTTGTTCAAGCTCTGCATTAACGAGTTCAAAACCATATATAAGCAGTCAAAACCGGTAACTAAAATGGAATAGCGGATCACACGCGGACCAATCGTGCTTTTGCCGTAAAACACCGTCCAAAAGCTGTTGCCCATTAAACTGATGAACAGCGAAAGCGGCAGAATGATCAGCAGAATGATTTTCAGGCATTTGTTGAAATTGTCGTTGACGGCCTGATGGTTACCGGCAGTGTAGTCGGAAACCATGTGCGGGATCAGGCTGACGATAAGCCCAGTTGAAACAGCCGTGATAATGGCATTGAATTTGGTGCCCCACGTCGTGAATACACTGCTGACGAATTCGGTTTCGCTACCCGTAAAGCCGAGCTTCGGCAGGGTGTGCAGAACCAAAATCATATCTGTTGTATTATACAGCGTGTTGGCAAGATTGATGATAATAAAGGGTAACGCACACAGGATGATTTCCCGCAGGATCTCTTTATCCATCGAACGGTCGACGCTGAATTTTTGGTTTAAATCCAACTGGCTGCGGTTTTTTTGCACGATTACTGTCAGGTACAGATAGGCAATCAATCCGCCGATTCCCGCCGCTAATACCGAAATGCCGACGGCGTTATTGACCGCCTTATGGGCATTACCTTTTATAACGTAGATGAACAAACTGCTGCCGACTAAAATGATGATGATACGGATCAGCTGCTCGACCACTTGGCTCAGCGACGGCTGGCTGATGAATTTGTGTCCCTGCAAATAGCCGCGTTTAATGGAAAGTAGCGGCACGATCAGCAGGGTAAAGGAGATACAGCGAATGGCAAAGGTAACGTCGTTAATGGTGTTGCCTTCGGTAATTTCGCTGATGATCAGTTTTGCCAACGGCTCTGCCGCAAAGAAACAAACTGCAAAGGAAACGACCGAAAAAACAAGGATGGCAACGGTGGCCAAACGGTACATCCGCAGTTTTTTGGCTGTCTGCCCCAAAGTGGCATATTCGCTGGTCAACTTTGCAATAGCAAAGGGAATGCCGACCGAAGAAATGGTCAGAAAAATGTTGTAAATGTTGTAGGCATAGCCGTACAAGGCACCGCCGCGTTCCCCGATGATATGGTTAAACGGGATAACGTACAGAATGCCTAAAACCTTGCTGATGACAATGCAAATCGTTGCAATGAATGCCCCCTCTAAAAAAGAGGACTTTTTTAGCTTACCCATTGGCTTCCTCCACGAAATAGACGTTGTACCAAATGAGGAAGGTGTAAATGTTGTAGATTTTGCGGCCGTTGTTGGCAACGCCCTTGTGATGGTCGTCCAACAGCTTGTTGATCACGGCACGGTCAAAGAATAGATCGACCTCCGGCTTGTTGAACGCCTCTTTCACACGGCTGAAGAAAGGTTCTTCTAACACCCATTTGGAAAACGGAACAGGGAAGCCGAGCTTGCGGCGGTTGGACCAATCGGCAGGCATGGCTTCGTCGGCAACGTCTCTGAAAATGGATTTTGTACGCATTCCTTTTACAAGGTATTTGCTCGGCACGCGGCTGGCAACCTTCCAAACCTCTTTATCAAGGAACGGCACACGCAATTCCAAACTGTTGGCCATGGTCATTTTGTCGGCCTTCAAAAGAATATCCTGCGGCAGCCAGAAGTGCATATCAATATACATCTTCTGCAATACGTCGTCACAATCTTTTACCTTTTCATAGTATGGACGCAATACGTCGGTGGTGGTTATATTATCCTTCAAATCATCACACAAAATGCGGTTAGCTTCTTCCTCGTCCATGATTTGGGCATGACCCAAATACCGTTCACAAAACGGCTTGGAATACTTGATGATCGTGTTTTTGCCGGGGAAATGGGGGAGTTTCTTTGCAATTTTGGCCATGCCGCGGCGTAAACCGCCCGGCAAGGCAAGATAGAACTTGACCCCCTTGGTTTCAGGATATTCGTTGTAACCGCCGAACATTTCGTCCGAACCTTCACCCGAAAGAACGACCTTGACCTTTTCGCTTGCCAATCCAGAAAGGAATAACAGCGGTACAGCCGAAAGGTTGGCCTCCGGCTCGTCGGTGTGGTACTGAACGCGGGGCAGTGCGTCGAAAAATTCCTGCTTGGTAATCAGGCGGCGGTAGTTGTTAATGCCGCAAAGCTCGGAATATTCCTGCGCCAATTCGGTTTCATTGAATCCCTGCACGTCAAATCCGACCGTAAAGGTTTTATCCGGACGGGCTACACCGACAACGTAGGAGGAATCAACACCGCCCGAAAGGTAGGAACCAACCTCAACGTCGGCGGTGATTTGGTGATACTTGATCGAATTTTCAAGCGCTTCCTTGATTTGACGCCGATGCTCGTCATAGCCGAGATCTTGCTTTTTGTATTCAATTTCAAAGTATGGCTTTGTTTCCAAAACACCGTCTTTATACTTGAAATAATGACCCGGTTTTAATTTGAAAACATTTTTGAAAAAGGTTTCCTCGAACACCGAGTACTGAAACACCAAGTACATTTTCAGCGCCGAACGGTTGACCTCTTTCACAAAATCGGGGTGCTCCAGCATTCCTTTGATTTCCGAAGCGAAGAGGAAAACGTCGTCCTTTTTGTAGTAATAGAACGGTTTGATGCCGAAATAATCCCGCGCGCCGACCAATTCGCCGGTCGCCTTGTCGTAAATAACAAAGGCAAACATACCGCGCAGTTTGTCAAACAGATCGCAACCGTATTCTTCGTAGCCGTGCAAAATAACCTCGGTATCGGCGTTGGTTTTGAAAATGTGTCCCTTTTCCTCTAAACCGACACGCAATTCCTTGTGGTTGTAAATTTCACCGTTGAATACGATGACCTTGCTTTCATCTTCGTTGAAAATGGGCTGATTGCCGCCGGCCAAGTCAACAATGGACAGTCGACGGAAACCAAGTGCTGTCACGTCATCGGTAAAATAGCCGTCACTGTCGGGGCCGCGATGCACAATGCGATCGGCCATTTTTTCTACAATCGTTCTTTTTTCTTCCGGGCTTCTCCCGTCGGTAAATCCGACAAATCCACACATTTATGAATCAACCTTCCAGTATCCGTTTTTGTAATCTTTGAAATATCTTAAATTGCGCTTGGCAAAATAAAGCTTGCGTTTGAAATTTTTGTCTGCCTTGTAACGCAGGGGATTGACCGGCCGTTGCATTTTCCATAAGGTCAATGCTTTTTGGCGGTAATCGTTATTTTGAATATACTTTTTCACAATACCTTTCGGTACGAAAGAAAGTAAAACCTCATCCTGCAAAAGACCGTAATCGGGGTGCTTGTCCTCAATCAAATCTTCAATCAAAAGCTTGACGGGATTGCATCCGAGTGCGCAGATGTAATAACTGCACCGTCCTTGGCGGGCGTTGATTTCGAGTACCTTAAATTTGCCGTCCCTGCGGTCATATTTCAGGTCAAACTCGGCAAATCCTCGGTATTCGATCGACTCCATAAAGGTGCGGATCTTTTCGGTGATTTCCGCCGTTCCGCCGTACTGGTTGTAGCCGTTGATAAGTACCGCCGCATTGCCAACCATTGCACGGGTATGCTCCTGCAAACCGATTTGTGCCAGCGTGAGCATTCGCACCTTTCCGGTCGAATCGCTGTAAACTACGGCATCAAACAGATTGCTGTCATCTCCGGGGATGAAATCCTGTAAAATCAAGGTGTCGTCGTAACCGCCTTTGCAGATGCGCTCAACCGTCTGCACTAATTCCGCGCGGTTTTCTACCTTGTAAATTTTATTTTTGCCTTCAAAGGTAAGGTGGTTGTAAAGAATAACGTTGCTTGGCTTTACAATTACGGGAAAGGTCAGCGTTTCGGGAATTTCACCGCCGGCCTTGCAATCGTAGTAAACCGTGGCCGGCAGGTCTAAAATCGAGTCGGCGTAGGTTTTGTAAAAGCTTTCTTTATACATCAAAGTATCAATCAGCTCTTTGTCGGGATAGTTGAAAACAAAGTCGGCGGCTTCCAACTTTTCCCGATTCTTTGCAATAAAACCGGCATAAGTTTCGTTGGAACTGATCAGCAGCGTTTTCTTGTCGCCCAATTCCTTTTTGCACCAAAAGACTGCATTCAGAAAACCGATTTCCTCCCACAGATCGTCAAAATACCGCACTTCCAAAATATCGCTGTAAGCGGTATAGGGCAGGGGGGATTTACCGACTAACGTGGCCTTTTGGTGATAGATTTCGTGAAAACACCGTGCCATATAGTAGGCATTGGCATCGGTGCCGATAATCAGAACGTTAAAGTCCATACAAACTCCTTATGTTTCGTCGTAAATTCGTTCGACCCGGTCGGTAATGCCGGTCAAAACTTTATAAGCACTGGTATGGGCCCGTGCAGCGGCGGTGCGTACGGGAATTTCATTTCCGAAGATTTCAACCGTATCACCGACCTTGACGTTTTCGTCCGCCGTAACGGTGACCATATCCATACAAAGTTCCCCTAAAACGGTGCGGTCTTTTCCGCCGATGCGCACCTTCTTAAAGTCGCGCATACCGTCGTAATAACCGATTGCAATCGTGGCAACGGTCATATCCTGCGGGGCGATGTAGTCTGCACCGTAACCGACAAATTCACCTTTTTTAACCGACTTAACCGTTAACACGGTGCTGTAAAGCGAAAAGGCGGTTTTTAATTGAAGCGGATTGCCGAAATGACACGGGCTGATGCCCTGCTTCTTCATCATCCAATCCCGTTTCAGTTTTCTTAAACCGGTCGGCACTGCAACGCTTTGTGAAAAACCGTACATACAAATACCCAAACGCACCCCGTTGACGGCGGCCGGCTTGTCGTGACGTACCAAGGTCAGCGAGCGGTCGGCGTGGACGATCGGGATTTTGGTAAGATCAATATCCGCGGTCAAACGGTTAAAGCAAGCCAACTGCCGGTCATAATACGGATCGTTGGTGCCGCCGGTGGCAAAGTGGGTGTAAAGTCCCTCGATTTGTACGTTTTTATCGGCAGGTAAATCGAAAATGGCTTTCAACTGGGCGGCGTCCTTAATGCCTAAACGGTTCATTCCGGTGTCAAGCTTGATATGAACCTTGATCGGCGATTGAACGGTGGCGCAGATCTGCTGATAAAGCGCCAAGCTGTCAACGGTCAGCGTTACGTTCTGCTTTGCAGCTTCGTCCCAAAATTCGGGAACGGTCGGCTCTAGACACAAAATCGGCAGTTCGGTATTATACTGCCGTACGGCCAAGGCCTCGTCGGCTGTGGCAACGGCCAGATAGTTGATGCCGCCCTTTGCAAGCGCGTTTACAACGTGAAAGCCGTGACCGTAGGCGTTGCCTTTGACGACCCCGAAATAGTATTGATAATCGGGATAATTTTCCCGAATGTTTTGCACGTTTTCGGTTAAAACCGATTCCCGAATGCACGCATAGGTTTTTCGATACATCGCAATAATCCTTTCTTAATCGCGTCGGCGGGAAACCAATACGAGCAGACGCAATATCTGTGCTAAGGAGGTGATCACGGCGGCAACGTAGGTCATTGCGGCGGCGGTTAGTACCCGTCGGGCACCTGCAACGTCGCGCGAGTCGGTCAAAAGATTGTAATCCCGAATGACCGTGATGGCTCTGCGGGAGGCGTTAAACTCGACCGGCAGCGTCACTAACTGGAACAGTAAAACGGTGCTGAACAGAATGATGCCGATGTAGGCAAGCTCTGCAAAGCCGATGATCAAGCCGACCAAAATCAGCGGCATGGAAATGCGGGAACCGAAATTACAAACCGGAACCATGGCGGTGCGTACCTTGTTGGGGGTGTAGCCGGTTGCGTGTTGAACAGCATGGCCGGCTTCGTGTGCGGCAACGCCGACAGCGGCGATCGTGCGGCTGTCGTAAACGTCGTCCGATAACCGAATGACGTTGGCGGTCGGGTCAAAATGATCGGTCAAACTGCCCGAAATACGCGCGACCCGAACGTTGTGTACGCCGTTGAGTTCCAGTACCCGTCTGGCGGCTTCGGCACCGCTTAAAGGGGACAGGCGCTTTGAATATTTTGAAAATGCAGATTTGACCCAAACCTGCGCCAGCAGAGAAATCAGCAGCGCCGGCAGGATGAAAACCAAATAAGAGGTGTAATAACCTAAATCGGTCAAATAATAAAAATTGTTGTGCATAAAAGCCTCCCGAAAAAAAGTCAGTTTCTTTTATGTTTTCAGGTCTGCAGGCGGTTATACGTTAAAGCGGAATAGAACAATGTCGCCGTCCTGCATAACGTATTCTTTACCTTCACTTCGAACAAGGCCTTTTTCT
>JAKSQF010000067.1 GCA_024404235.1 Clostridia bacterium
TGCGTTTCTTCGCCTTTTCTACCGTCCCGGTATTAAAAAAGATCATTAAAAAAAGTCCCGCCGAGGCGGGACTTAAATTTTTACACTTAACGCTCTTCACGGAAATAGGGCATTCCCAAATGGGCGGGCGGTTGATTTTCTTTGCTATTCAGAACACTCGTAGCAATCAAAACGATTACTGTTAACAAATACGGGAAAATAGCAAAGATTTTTTGTTGTGACATTGAAATTGTCGTCAAAGTCGCATCCAAAATTGACAAACCGCCGAAAATGAAAGATCCGATCAATGCATATAACGGTTTCCACATAGAGGCTATTACCAAAGCAACCGCCATCCATCCGAACGAATCGATCGCTGCTTCTGCAACTTGCGTACCGCTGGAACGATCCATAATATAATAAAGACCGCCCAAGCCGGCTATGGCCGAACCCAATGTGATAAAGAAATACTTATAAAGGGTTACATTGATTCCGACGGCATCAGCGGTTGCCGGACTTTCGCCAATACTTCTAAGATAAAGTCCCGAACGCGTTTTTTTCAAAAACCACGCCGACACAATTGCGATCAAAAGTGCCAAATACACTAAAATGCCGTGTGAAAGGAAAATACGTGCAAGCGCATTCGGATGATCATCCGGAATTCCGAATAAATTTTGAAAAGAATGGCTGACGGAAACAAATAAATCCTGATCATAAACGCGTTTTGAAAAGAATTTCATAAATCCAACGCCAAAGGTCGTTAAAGTCAAACCTGTGACGTTTTGATTTGCCTGAAGCGTTACCGTCAGGAACGAATAAAGCATTCCTGCCGCCGCAGAAAACAGCACGGTAAACAAAATGGCGAGAATGACCAGAATCGGTTCACTGACATATGCACCGAATTTTGCAACAGCAACTGCACCGCCGGTTGCACCGATACACATGATGCCGGGGATGCCAAGATTTAAATGACCAACTTTTTCAATGAAAATTTCACCGACACACCCAAACAGAAAGATAACACCCATTCTGATGGCATTAACTAAAATAGTCATTAACATCAGCCGGCACTCCTTTCTGCACTTGTGCGATCTTTCTTATTAAAGCGAATTTGATAGCGAATAAAGAATTCACAGCCGATAACAAAGAAAAAGATGATACCGACCACGATACTTGCAAAGTCGTTACTGTTTAACTGGAAACGGGTAGAAACATATTTCGAGCCGGTGTCCAATGCAACAACAAAGAAAGATGTAAACATCATTACGAACGGATTAAAACCGGCAAGCCATGCAACAAGTATTGCCGTAAAGCCGAGACCGCCGACCGCCGTGTTGATGGTATGTGAAACGGAACCGGCATACAATGCGCCAAGAATTCCGCAAATCACTCCACCAAGTAAAAGCGTACGGATAATGGTGACTTTTATGTTGATTCCGACATATTTTGCGGTATTGTAACTTTCTCCAACCAACTGTACTTCAAACCCGTGTTTTGTATAGCGAATATAAATATACATAAACACCGTTAAAACCAAAGCTGTGATAATCGAAATCAAGTATTGATTATCGGCAATTGCCGGGAACCATCCTTTTTGTCCGTTAAGAAGGTTTACAATTCCTATACTGCCGAAGCCGCCTTTATCCCATTTGAATACGAAATATTCCACCAAGGCCAACGCAATATAGTTCATCATCAGCGTAAACAGGGTTTCATTTGTATTGAAAAAAGCCTTAAAAATTGCGGGGATTACCGACCAAATACAGGAAGCTGCAATACTTGCGCAAACCATAATTGTAATCAATAAACCGTTTGAAATTTCCGGATGACTTACCGGAATGAATTTCATGCAGGCAATTGCTGCTAAACACCCAACCAATACTTGACCGTTTGCCCCTAAATTCCAAAACTTCATTTGAAACGCAGGAATAACGGCTAAACCGAAAATCAACAACAGTGAAACGCTTTGAAGCAAGGTCCAAGTATCCAGCATAATACCATCAAACATCGCTTCATAGATCAAAAACGGATTTTGTTTGATCAAAAGCATACTTAAAATGCCAACAAAAACCAATGCGGCCAAAATTGAAAGCAGACGGATCAGCAACGCCTTTTTTACCGGCATCGTATCATTCTTTATTACATGCATATTTTATCCCTCCGCTTCCATATTGGCTTTTTGCCATTCTTCGTCAGAAAGGTTACTGTCCTTTGCTCTTCCGTATTCCTTTTCCTGACTCATATCAAGTGAACCGGTCATCATCAAACCGATTTCTTCTTTGGTCGTCTTACTCGCGTGAACAACACCCATAACGCTTCCGTGACAAAGTACCATGATCTTATCGCAAAGTCCGAGCATAACGTCCAGATCTTCGCCGACGAACAGAATACCTACGCCATTCTTTTTTTGTTCATTCAAAATGTTATAAATCTGATAGGAAGAATTGATATCGAGGCCTCGAACGGGATATGCGGTAATAATAACGTTCGGACCGGATTCAATTTCACGACCAACCAGTATTTTCTGAACATTTCCACCCGACAGGCGACGAACGGGAGTTTCGGTAGAGGGTGTTACAATATCAAGTTTTTCAATCAGTTGTTCGGCACGGCTACGTGCATCCTTGCGGTTAACAAACGGTGACTTGCCTTCACGATATGTCTTCAGCATCATATTATCCGTCATAGAGAAAGACGGAGCCAATCCCATGCCGAGGCGATCTTCCGGAATAAAACTCATTGAAATACCACGTTTAATAATCTCACGCGTTGGCAATCCGACGATAGATTCGCCCTCGTGGATAATCGCACCGGATTCAATGGGTCTTAAACCCGCAATTGCTTCGCACAGCTCTTTTTGGCCACAACCGGTGATTCCGGCAACCCCGAGTATTTCACCGCCGCGAATATAGAAATTAACATCATTGACCGCCTGACTGCCCAAATCGGATTTAACCGTCAAATTACGGATTTCAAGCAAAGGTTTCTTCTTTTCAATATAAACCCGATCAATTTTTAAATCTACTTTTTTGCCGACCATCATTTCGGTCAATTCTTTTTCATTCGTATCTGCAGTCTTTACGGTTCCGATATATTCACCTTTACGCAAAATAGTGACACGATCGGATATTGCCATAACCTCATTCAACTTATGCGTAATAATGATAATGGCTTTTCCGTCATCCTTCATTCGGCGCAGAATGCTGAAGAGCTTATCAATCTCCTGCGGAGTTAACACCGCCGTCGGTTCGTCCAAAATCAGAATATCCGCCCCGCGATAAAGCACCTTAATGATTTCAACGGTCTGCTTCTCCGAAACGGACATCTCGTGAATCTTCTTTTTCGGATCGATATCAAAACCGTATTTTTCGGCGATTTCCTTCACCCGCAGGTTAACCGCTTTCATGTTGTACTTTTCACGATTACCGAGGATGATGTTTTCGGCGGCTGTAAACGTATCAACCAGCTTAAAATGCTGATGAATCATTCCGATTTTGTACTTATAAGCAACCTTGGGCGAAGTGATTTGAACAGGCTTTCCGTCAATCAAAATTTCGCCTTCATCCGGAAAATAAATACCGGATATCATATTCATTAAGGTCGTTTTTCCGGAACCGTTTTCACCTAAAAGGGATAAAATCTCATTTTTGTAAACCGAGAGTGACACATTATTGTTGGCAACAACTTTCGTGCCAAAGCGCTTTGTGATATTGCGTAATTCAAGTGCCTTATTTTCCATACTCATATCCTTGATTTTTTATTTATAATACGAAGATAGCAAAGCGAAAAAATCGCTTTGCTATCTAACTATGCCTATGTCAATCAAACATAAGAACTATCAGCCGTAATTACGATCCAGCAATTCGATACCATCGATTTCTACATCGAAATACGGTGCAGAACGATATTCAGACTCGTGGAAATAACCGTCAGCGACAACTTCGGTATCCTTTTCAAACTTTTCGTCACTATTGACGTCAGCCTTATAAGCAGTCAACTTTTTGCCGCCTACGGTAATATAATTGTCTTTTTCGGTATCAAATACCTTCAAAGAGCCGGCTTTGAAAGCTTCAAGAGCGGCATCAATGGCTTCCTGAGTGCCCTTGGCTGCAACTTTATCATTAACTTCCAAAACTTTTACAGAGCCGGTAGCAACAGTTCCGGTCCAGTCTTTGTCGATGGTCTTACCTGCAACTGTGCAATCGATCATATATTTAAAGTACGGTGCCCAGTCAATTTTCGAAGAAACGATGTAGGTATTAACACCGACTTTCTGAGTGGAACCATTATAGGAAACGTTCGGTACACCGGCCTTTTCGCAGGCTTCGGGAGCACCGTAAGAGTCAGCGTGCTGAGAAATCAAAACGCAACCTTCGCTGATCAGCGATTCAGCAGCAGCCTTTTCCTTATCGTAATCATACCAAGAACCGGTGAACTTAACCTTCATGGTAACCGAGGGGCAAACCGACTTTGCGCCAAGGTAGAAAGAAGTGTAACCGGACATAACTTCTGCATAGGTATATGCACCGACATAACCCATAACTGCCTTATCGGGAGTAATCGTACCGGCTTCGATCATTTCGTTCAGCTTCATACCGGCGGCAACACCAACAGTGTAACGACCTTCATAGATCGCAGCAAAAGCGTTGGAGAAGTTATCCAAACCGACAGTGTGAGCTTTCGTACCGGTTGCATGACAGAACTTTACGTTCGGGAATTCAGTTGCAGCCTGAATGATATAGTCTTCATGACCAAACGAATCGGCGAAAACAACATTACAACCCTGATTTACGCAGTCCTTTGCCTTGTTGTAACAATCTTCATTTTCGGCAATTCCGGTGTAAAGAACCAACTGATCTTTCTTGATGCCGAGTTCTTCCAATGCCGCATACATTGAATCGATGAAGTTCTTATCATAGGTTGAAGAATCATCGTGCAATGTAATCATACCGATCTTGATGTTGGAATAATCCAATTTTCCGCTTTCCTTTTTCTTACTGCCACAAGCTGCAAAAGAAAGTACCATTGCAAGAACGAGCAGTAACGCAACTACCTTTTTCATTTCGTTTCTCCTTTTTGCCCTTTGGGCGATTATTTATGTAAATTTAATTTACACCGAATTTAGCGAAAAACGACCTTTCCGTTTTCCATACTTTCAACAATTGCGAGAGATTCGATGCGTAATCCCTTTGCACGCAAATCGTCGCCGCCGTGCTGAAAGCCCTTTTCAATTTCGATTGCCGCACCGACCACTTCTGCACCGGACTGCTTGACAATATCACAAAGACCGATCAAAGCGCAACCATTGGCCAAAAAATCATCGGCTATCAATACGCGGTCATCCGATTTCAAATAATTTTGCGGTACCGAAATAAAATTATCGTTACCATGTGTATAAGAATGAACCTTTGCAGAATAAACCGGCCCGGAAACGTTGTTACAATCGCCTTTTTTGGCAAAAACGACCGGCAACTGCATTGCCGCACCGATGGCCACGGCAAAAGCAATGCCGGAAGCCTCGACCGTCAATATTTTTGTAATGTTCTTACCGGCGTATAAACGACCGACTTCCCTGCCCATTTCCATCAAAAAAGAAGTATCAATCTGCTGATTCAAAAATGAACCGACTTTTAAGATATTGCCGGGTAAAACAACGCCTTCACGCGCAATTTTTTCTTCTAAAGCCTTCAATGAATACACCTCAAAAGCAAAACAACAGACTACTGCAAAGCGTAATCTGTTGCCGAATTAGTATAAATAGACCAATAGTCGCATCTTAACGGCGTGCGGTAGAAACATTTGAACCGTCGGATAATCCGAACCACAAATATATATTGGCAACAAATATAAATGTCAAGGTTATATTAACACAATATCTTGCGCTTGTCAACATTTTTCGACAATGTAATTTCACTTTGTCAAGGCTGATAAAAAACAGATATTTTTCTTCTTACATTTAGCAAAAAAGCAACAGACGGGATCATCCCGATCTGTTGCTTATAATGCTTATTTTGTGATGCAGTCGGCAACGTAAATGCCCATCGCACCGGATTGCGAAAGTCCGCGACAAATACCGCTGCCGTCCCCGATGATGAAGACGTTATCGATTAGTTCAAAGCTTTCGTTTCGGAACTCCGGACGGATGGAATAGTACTTGCTTTCGCAAGCATACAGCAGCGTATCATCATTAGCCGTACCGGGGGCCACCTTATCCAAAGCATAAATCGTTTCGATGATATTGGTCAAAATGCGATGCGGCAAAACAAGTGAAATATCACCTGCTGTAGCGCGCAAAGTAGGTACGACGGTATTCTGCGACAACCGATGCTCATTGGTACGGCGACCGCGAATCAAATCGCCGAAGCGCTGTACCAAAACGCTGTCCTTACCGATCATATTAGCAAGTCTTGAAATGTTTTCAGCATATTCTGTCGGCTGATTGAACGGCTCGGTAAAACGAATGCTGGAAAGAATGGCAAAGTTGCAGTTATCGGTCTTTTTATCCGCTTCGGCATAGGAGTGACCGTTTGCGGTAATAATGCCGTGGTTGTTTTCAGCCGAAACCAAGCCGCCCTGATTAAAGCAGAACATTCGGCAACGGTCCTCAAAGGTTTTGGTTTTATAGAGGATCTTCGGCTCGTAAATTTTGCTGGAAAATTCGCGCCAGATAATGTCCTTCATTTCCACACGAACACCGATATCAATATAATTCGAGCGCATACGAACGCCGAAATCACGACAGAAATCCGCCACAAAGTTGGCGCCGCCGCGACCCGTTGCAATAATGATATACTTTGCCGAAATCGTTTCACCATTCGTATAGTGCAGCAAATAGCCGCCCTCCGTTTTTTCAACCGAGGAGCAATCGTAGAAGGTGAACAACTCCGTACCCGATTCGCGAATGGCATTGATCAAATTCTGCATCGTCAGATAGTTATTATCCGTGCCCAAATGCTTTACGTTCATATCCAGCAAGCGCAGATTATTCTGTAAGCATTTCAGTTTCAACTCATCGTTCGAGCGATAAACCTTCGGGATGCCGGAGGTACAGTATTCATTTAAGATTTTATCAACTTCGTCAATATACAGATTTGCCTTATCGTCACCAAGTTCTTCACCCAAAGTACCGCCGTATGCAGTACCAAGATTGAATTTACCGTCCGAAAAAGCGCCGGCACCCGCAAAACCGCTGGTAATACTGCAGGTTTTACAATGCACGCAGGTCTTTTCCTTGCCGGCAGGACAATGCCGATTTTCAAGCGTATTTCCTCGCTCGGTAATGGCAATGTGCATTTCGGGACTGTTTTTGCGCAGGCGATATGCCGCCATCAGACCGCCGATTCCCCCACCGATGATAACCGTGTCAAATTGTTTGATTTCAGTCATTTTTTATTACTCCCAAAAAAGTGGGTTGTATTCCGTTTGGAAATACAACCCTTAATAAATCTTTCTACCGCAAAGTATTATATATGATATTGAACGCTTTGTCAAGCGGTTATTTCAGACCATCCATTTCACCGATTTTTTTTTTTTTTTTCACAGCCTCTATCGGCAACCGACCCAAATGATCCGGTCCGATATTCAGCAGATAGTTGACACCGCGTGCATTCTGCTCATCACGCTCTTTTACGATACGCTCGGCCGATTTATATTCTTTATCAAAGCGGGAAAAATTCCAAAATTCGGTACCGCTGATGGTTACGGGCACTTCACGCAATGCAAACTGATAATTCATATCAAGAATATTATCGCCGCCGCTTTCGTAATCACCGTAACCGTTGCCCAAGCGTGAACTGACCAGACAATCCGGCTGATACTGTTTCACCAAATCATACAGTTCCTTGCTTTGTTCTTTGCGAATCGTCCACGGACAATCGAACCAAATCAGGCACAAATCTCCGTATTGAGTTAAAAGCTCGGTCACCTGCGGCTTGACTTTGTTTTCGAAATAGGCATCAAAGTCAGGCGTACGATCAGCCGGAAAATCCCAAATGTTATAAGCACCGTTCGGATAAACCGTGTTGTCGGTTTTGTAACCGCCGCCCTCTTCATTCCAATCAAGATCCTGCGAATAGTAAACGCCGAATTTCATTCCGTGCTTGTAACAGCTTTCCGCCATTTCACCGATAATATCGCGGCCAAACGGTGTTGCATCAACAATGTTGAACTTGGAAACTTTAGAGTGATACATTGCAAAGCCCTCGTGATGCTTTGCAGTCAGCACCATATACTGCATACCGGCAGACTGTGCCGCCTTCACCCATTCGTCTGCATTAAAATAAATCGGACTAAAGGCTTTGGCAAGGGCGTGATATTCTGCCATGGGGATCTGTTTGTGATAACGCACCCACTCGGTACACGGCTCACCGCGGTAATCACCGTCTAAAGCGGAATACAATCCGAAATGGGACATAAAACCAAACTTGGCCTGCTTAAACCATTCTCTGCTGTCCATTTGTAATTCCCCCTAATATTCAGCGAGAAATTTCGCCGATTTGCTTCAAAATCCGAACTGCTTCAACGGGCAAACGGCCTAAGTGATCAGGTCCTACGTTCAGCAGGTAATAGAAGGTATCGCACAGGGCGCAGTTGAACTTCGCCCTGCGA
>JAKSQF010000068.1 GCA_024404235.1 Clostridia bacterium
CCATTACCGACGGTCAGATCTTCTTGGAAAGCGAGCTTTTCCACGAAGGTCAGCGTCCGGCTGTTAACGTCGGTCTGTCGGTTTCCCGTGTCGGCGGTGCGGCACAAACCAAGCTGATGAAGCAGGTTTCGGCCAGTCTGCGCACCAAACTGGCGCAGTACCGAGAATTGGCTGAATTTACCCAGTTCGGTACCGACGTGGACGATACCACCAAAAAGACGCTGGATGCCGGTCAACGCTTGACCGAAGCGCTCAAGCAGGACCGTTTGGCGCCGCTTGACGACTGGCAACAGGTCTTGATTTTGTACGCTGTTTCAAACGGCTTTGCCGATGCAATGCCGGTGAATCGGCTGTCGGATTTTGAAAAAGATCTGTTTGCGGAATTTTCCGATAACCATACCGATTTGGTCGACCGCCTGAAAACGGGCAACAAGATCACCCCCGATTTTGCGGAGGTGTTAGGCAGTGCTATCACTGCGGTAGCTGAGAAGTATTGATTTGTCCGGAGTTTCCGCAGTAATGAAAACGCTGAAAAGCATCCGTTTCACCTAACAGCTTTCCAAATCGTTGAAAACGGTATCTATGGCGAAAATTTCCCGCCTTAACACCTTGCGTAAAAACTTTTCGGCCTATGCGGATGAATACCGTTTTTTGTACGATAACAATCATACGCAGGAAGAAGCCGTACAGCCGGCCTGCGTGATCGTGCTGGCCTCCAACCGTGGCTTTTGCGGTTCCTTTAATACCGAACTGATCAACTATGCGATGGAACAGTTGGAAACGTTGGCAGAGCCGGTACCGGTAATTGCCTGCGGTGAAAAGACCGTTACGCTTTTGCGTGAGCGTAAGCGCCAACCGGCGTATACCTTCCTTTGGGGCGACAGCCCGACCTTCGGGGAATGTCAGCCGCTTTTTGATCTGCTGGATGAAATGATCGGGGATAAGAAGGATGCCGCCGTGCAGGTGATCTATCCGAATTATCGCAACACCATGCTGCAGGTGCCGACGACCACCACTCTTTCACCGAGCGGTGATCCGGCCGCAATGGAGGATCTGGTTTGGTTGCCCGACCGTGAGACGGTGTTGTCGGAAATTCAAAAAAAGGGCTTTCGGGCGCTTTTGTACGGTATGATTTTGGAAACGGCGCTGGGTGCACAGGCCGCAACGCTGATGACAATGCGTTCGGCCAACGATACGGCTACCGAATATGCCGATGCGCTGGAACTGCAGATTCAACGCCAGCGGCAAAGCGAGGTCACGGCTGACGTGATCGAAATCTCCGCAGAACGCGGCAGTAAAGGAGAAAAATTGAATGTCTGAGCCTAATGTCGGACTGGTTTACCGTATTACGGGGCCGGTCGTAGATGTACAGTTTGATGTCGGTACCGACCTGCCGGACATTTTTCACGCAGTAAAAATTCAAGACGGCGATAAGACCTATACGCTCGAAGTATTACAGCATTTAGGCAATGGGTTGGTTCGCTGTATTTCGATGAATCCGACCGACGGTATTTCGCGCGGACTTCGTGCAATCGGCACGGGAATGCCCATTACCATCGGCGTCGGCCATCATACCTTGGGCAGAATGGTCAACGTCATCGGTGACCCCATTGACAAGGGCGACCCGATCGTCAGCCTGAACCATTGGCCCATTCACCATTCGGCACCGCACTTTTCGGAAATCGTTGCCGCGAACGAGGTGCTTGAAACCGGTATCAAGGTCATCGACCTGATGACCCCCTATATGCGCGGCGGTAAAATCGGTCTGTTCGGCGGTGCCGGCGTCGGCAAAACCGTTCTGATTATGGAACTGATCCGCAACATCGCTTTCGAGCACGACGGTTATTCCGTTTTTGCCGGTGTCGGTGAGCGCTCCCGTGAAGGTAACGACCTTTACAACGAAATGAAGGAATCGGGCGTTTTGGAAAAAACCGCCCTTGTTTTCGGTCAGATGAACGAAACGGCAGGTGCGCGTCTGCGTGTGCCGCTTGTGGGACTGACCATGGCCGAATATTTCCGTGAAACCGCCCACAAGGACGTGCTGTTCTTCGTGGATAACATCTTCCGTTTCACCCAAGCCGGTTCGGAGGTTTCGGCACTGCTCGGCAGAATGCCGTCGGCAGTCGGTTATCAGCCGACGCTGGCTTCCGAAATGGGCAAATTGCAGGAGCGTATTGTTTCTACGGTCAACGGCTCGATCACGTCGGTGCAGGCGGTTTACGTTCCGGCCGACGATTTGACCGACCCGGCGCCTGCCACCACCTTTGCACACTTGGATGCCACCACCGTTCTGTCGAGAAAAATCGTCGAATTGGGTATCTATCCGGCGGTCGATCCGTTGGAATCCACCTCGAAAATGCTGCAACCCGATTTGGTCGGCGAGCGGCACTGTAAAATCGCGCGCGAAACACAGCGCATTTTACAGCGTTATCAGGAATTGCAGGATATTATCGCCATTCTCGGTATGGATGAGCTTTCTGCCGAGGATAAGATGACCGTTAAGCGTGCCCGTAAGGTACAGCGCTTTATGAGTCAGCCGTTCCACGTCGCCGAAGCCTTTACCGGTATGAAGGGCGCCTACGTGCCGATCGACCGTACCCTTATGGGTATGGAATGTATCCTTGGCGGCGAATGTGACGATATTGCCGAACAGCACTTCTTAATGTGCGGAACGATTGAGGACGTATATGCAAAATCAAAACAGTGAAAACGGTAAAGTTTTGGAATTGAATATCGTGTCGCCGGATGAGGAAAAAATCACCGTGCAGTGTGACTCGGTGCGCTTTCAAATCGGGGATGACCTTTCGGGTCAGGGCGGCGGCTCTTACGGGGTGCATATCGGCCACGTCAAGTCGGTTATGGTCATGCAGGCCGGCCCGGTCGAGGCAAGGCTGAACGAAGAACTGATCTTTCATGCTGATTGTAAGGAAGGCTTTGTAAAGGTCACGCCGACGGCGGTCACCGTTGTTACCGAAGGTTTTACAATTCAATAAATACATAAACCGCGTGGGAAGAAGCAATTTTCCACGCGGTTTTGCTTTTTGGGGCGCCGTTTTGGGAAATAGAAAAAATCTTGAAAAGGGATAGGCGCTGTGATATAATCAAAATGAAAAATTATAGGAAAAAGCGAGTGAAATCAGAATGGCGTGCGCATACCAAATTCATACTGTACGGGAAGATACCCTTGAAATGGATTATATCCTTTTCGGGAACGGTGCAAAAAAACTGGTGATCCTGCCGGGCATCAGCGTTCAGCCCGTTACCGGTTCTGCCGCCGCTATTGCAGAAGCTTATGCGCCGCTTTTTGCCGAAACGTATACCGTCTATTTGCCGACCGGTCGTAAACAGGTCGAGGCGGGGTATTCGGTCGATGATATGGCAGACGATACCGCTGTTTTTTGCCGTTTGGTCGGTATTGAAACGGCCGACGTTTTCGGCGCTTCGCTTGGCGGAATGGTCGCACAGCGGTTGGCGATTTGTTACCCGAGCCTTGTGCACAAGCTGATACTCGGTTCAACGATTTCCCGCCAAAATAATGTAACAAGGCACACCCTAAAGCAGTTTTATAAACCGGCCGCCCGCATGGACGTGCGTGCCTTGAACCGAACGTTTTTTGAGTATATCTACAGTCCCGAAACGTTGGCGCAGTTCGGGGAGGTATTGACTTCTCTTGAAGACTGCGGAACGCCGGAGGATCTGCACCGCTTTTGCGTGTTGGTCAAGGCGGCCGCCGCATTTGATACCTATGACGAATTGGAAAAAATCCAATGCCCGACGTTGGTATTGGGTGCTAAAAACGACCGTGTCGTTTTAGGCGAGGCTTCGCTTGAAATTGCCCGAAAAATCGGCTGCGAGGTCTATTTATACGAACAGTTCGGTCACGCCGTTTACGACGAAGCACCGGATTATAAGCAAAGAATGATTGACTTTTTCAGTAACGGCGAAAGGAAATCGGAAGTATGAGTCAATGGTTGATGCAGTATAGCGCGGAAATCAAACTGGGTATCGCAAGTCTGATTCCGGTTTTGTTCGCAATGCTGTTGTATTTATTGGAACAAAAAACGCCTTTCGGGCGAATGAAATATTGGTTCAGGCAGATCGTGATCGGCCTGATTTTCGGTGGGTTGGCTGTTCTCGGTACCGAATGGGGCATCCCGATGAACGGCGCACAGATGAACTGCCGTGATGCCGCCGTGTTGACGGGCGGTCTGATGTTCGGCGCACCGGCCGGTATTATCGCCGGTATCATCGGCGGGGTCGAGCGCTGGTTTGCCGTGTTGTGGGGCATCGGTACGTTTACACGGGTGGCCTGCTCGGTTTCAACGCTGCTTGCCGGTTTTTATGCGGCGGCACTGCGCAAGTTTATGTTGGAAAACAAAAAACCGGGTTGGTTGCTTTCCTTTGTCATCGGCGTGGTAATGGAAATACTGCATCTGACAATGATTTTCGTCACCAATATGGGTACGCCTGCGCAGGCAATCAAGGTCGTGCACGCCTGCACGGTACCGATGGCCGTTGCCAATGGTGTTTCGGTCATGCTGGCTTCGGTAATGCTTTCGTGGCTTTCGGTCGGCAATAAGGAAAAAACGGAGGAAAAGGGTACCCGTATTTCGCAGAAAATTCAGCGGTGGTTGCTCGTAACGGTGCTTTTGGCCTTTGCGGCGACCTCCTTTTTCGTGTTCCGTCTGCAGGACCGTATCGCCGTTACACAGCGGGATACCCTGCCGAAATTGGCGCTGGATGAAACGGTGGCGGATATTCACGATGCCTCCGACGAAAAAATGCTGGAGGTTTCGCACAATATTGCAAGCGAGGTCACCGAGCAGAATATTGACCAAACGGCAAAGGCTTACAGGGTAGAGGAAATCAATATGGTGGACGATACCGGTCACATCTTTGCCAGCAATATTGACGCCTTTGCCGCCGAGCATTTTGATATGGCCTCGGGCGAACAATCGGGCGAATTTTTGTGCCTGCTGGACGAAAACACGACCGAATACGTGCAGGCCTTCGGCCCCACGACACGGGACGCTTCGATTTTAAGAAAATACGTCGGCGTAAAGACGAACGGCGGCTTTGTGCAGGTCGGTTACACCTCGGAACAATTGCAACGCTATACCGATGAAAGCGTGGTCGGTGTCACTAAAAACCGCCACGTCGGTGAAACGGGTTATACCGTGATTTTGGATGACCGTCAGCGCATTGTCAGCGGGCCGAAAAACATCAACGAAAGAATCCTTGCCGCGGCGGCGCAAAACCTGAAAACACCCGAAGAGGGCGCGGTTTTCGAACTGAAGATCGACAACGAGGATCTCTACTGTGAATACCGCATGGCCGAAGGCTATTGTATTATGTCCTTCTTCCCCGTGGCAGAGGCGTTACAGCTGCGTAATATCGCACTGTACGTCAACGCTTTTATGGAAATTCTCGTCTTTGCCGTTTTGTTTGCGCTGATTTATATGCTGATCAAGAAAATCGTTGTCAATCAGATCAAGCGTATCAACGGCTCACTTGCCAAAATTACCGACGGTAATCTCGACGAGGTCGTCAACGTGCGTACCAGTGCGGAATTTGCCTCCCTTTCGGACGATATCAACTCCACGGTCGATACCCTAAAGCACTATATTTCCGAGGCTTCCGCTCGCATTGATAAGGAACTGGAATTTGCCAAAAACATTCAGGAATCGGCTTTGCCGAGAACCTTTCCGGCCTTCCCGAAACGCAAGGATTTTGAGATTTTTGCCAGTATGGATGCCGCAAAGGAGGTTGGCGGCGATTTCTACGATTTCTATATGAGCGACCGCGACGTCATCAACTTCTTGATCGCCGACGTTTCGGGTAAGGGTATTCCCGCGGCCATGTTTATGATGCGTGCCAAAGCGGAACTCAAGCACCTGACCGAAACCGGCCGCCGCTTGTCGCAGGTCTTTACCGACGGTAATCAGTCCCTTTGCGAGGGTAATGATGCCGGTATGTTCGTAACGGCATGGCAGGGCAGGGTGGATCTGCTGACAGGACAGTTGACCTATGCCAATGCAGGACACAATCCGCCGCTGATCCGCCACAAAAACGGATCGTTTGAATACCTGAAAGCCCGTGCCGGCTTTGTGCTTGCCGGTATGGACGGCATACAGTATAAGGATTTTGAAATCGGCCTGCAGCCGGGGGATACGGTCTATCTGTATACCGACGGCGTGACCGAAGCGACCAATGCAAATAACGAGCTGTTCGGCGAAGCACGCCTGCTTGAAACGGTCAATGCGGTCAAAACCGACAGCACCGAAGCGCTGTGCAAGGCGGTTCGCCAAAGCGTGGATGAATTTGTGGGCGATGCACCGCAGTTTGATGACATCACGATGGTGGCATTCCACTATGCAGGTCATCCGGCGGCCCCGTCCATTCATTTCGAGGAAGCCAAGCTTGAGGATATTACCGCTGTTACGGCCTTTGTGGAGGAAGAACTGAACAAACTGGATTGCCCGATGAAAACCGTCGTGCAGTTCAGCGTGGCCATTGATGAAATCTACAGCAATATCGTCCGTTACGGTTATGCCGACGGTACCGGTCCGGTCACGGTTGAAGTGATCGAACGGGAGGAGCCGCACGCCATACATCTGCGCTTTACCGATCACGGCATTCCGTACAACCCGTTAATTAAGGAGGATCCCGACGTTACGCTTTCTGCCGAAGAACGCAGTATCGGAGGACTGGGCATCTTTATGGTCAAGCGAACGATGGATGATATTCGCTATAAGTACGAGTGCGAGCAGAATATTTTGACCATAACGAAAATTTTGGAATGACGGGAAAGGCGGGATATGATGTATGAAAAATTGAACGAAGCGATTCAGTTTGCCACGCAGGCTCATGCCGGACAACTGCGGAAAATGGCCGGAACGCCGTATATTCTGCATCCGATAGAGGTGGCGTCCATCGTTGCGACCATGACGACCGACGAGGACGTGATGATCGCCGGATTACTACACGATACGGTGGAGGACTGTGACGTTGACCCGAAAGAGATCAAGCAAAAGTTCGGCGCGCGGGTAGCGGCATTGGTGCAAAGCGAAACCGAAGATAAGCTTTCCGACCGTCCGCCTGCTGATACCTGGCAGGAACGCAAGGAAGAATCGCTTTTGATGTTGCGTCACACGAAGGAAACCGCCGTTAAAATTTTGTGGCTTTCGGATAAGCTTTCCAATATGCGGTCCTTTTATCGGGAGCACCGTAAAAACGGGGATGAAATCTGGTCGCATTTGAATCAAAAGGACCCGAAAATGCATCGCTGGTATTATAAAACCATTGCCGACTACGTTTCCGAACTGTCGGAAACGGCGGCTTATCAGGAATATATCCACTTGATCGACGAAACGTTCGGAAAAGGAGAATGACTATGAGTTTGATAACCGCAAAAAACGAAAACGGCGTTCTGCAAATCGGATTGCAGGGCCGAATCGACTCGACCAACGCCGCTTCGGTCGAGGCTGAAATTGATGCCGCCCGTACCGAAGCACACAACGAAATCGTGCTGGATGCCGAAAACCTTGCCTATATTTCAAGTGCGGGGCTTCGTGTTATTCTGCACGTTCGCAAGCAGGAGCCTACGCTGAAAATCATCAACGCAGGCAGCGAGGTCTATGAAATTTTCGAAATGACCGGCTTTACCGAAATGATCCCCGTCAGCAAGGCGTACCGCAAGCTTTCGGTCGACGGCTGTGAGGTCATCGGTCAGGGGGCAAACGGTAAGGTCTACCGCATTGATGCCGATACCATCGTCAAGGTCTATTTTGATCCCGATGCACTGCCCGATATTCACCGTGAGCGGGAACTTGCCCGCCGTGCGTTTGTGTTGGGCATCCCGACGGCCATTCCTTATGACGTTGTAAAGGTGGGGGACGGCTACGGTTCTGTTTTTGAACTGCTGAACGCAAAATCCTTTGCCAAGCTCATTAAGGCCGAGCCGGAAAAACTGGACGAATATATCGGTCTGTACGTCGATCTTTTGAAGAAGATCCACGCAACCGAGGTCGATCCCGACGATATGCCCGATATGCGTGCGGTCGCCGTTGATTGGGCAAAATTCTTGATTCCTTATCTGCCCGAAGAAAAGGGCGAAAAGCTTGTAAAAATGGTCGAAAACGTGCCGGCTGACAATCACATGATGCACGGCGATTATCACATTAAAAACGTAATGATGCAAAACGGCGAGGTATTGCTGATTGATATGGACACCCTCTGCCACGGTCATCCGGTGTTTGAACTGGCCAGCGTTTTCAATGCATATATCGGCTTTTCGGAATTGGATCACAGCATTTCGGAAAGCTTCCTCGGAATTCCGCACGATATTGCGGTCGCTATTTGGGAAAGAATGCTTCCGCTGTACCTCGGCACGGATGATGCCGAAAAAATCAAATCGGTTGCCGATAAGGCAATGCTGATGGGTTACGTTCGCTT